>NZ_JACCKX010000002.1 GCF_013423955.1 Ottowia beijingensis
AGCATCAGCTCTGGCTCGGGGCCAGGGTGGTGGCTAGTTCGAGCGCGCTTGCGGCCGTAGGGCAGTTCCACGGCCTTCACGCCGGCCAGGCCACCGAGGCCGACCGACTCGAGCAGTTCCATGGCTCTGGCGTCATGCACGCTCAACGCTTTCTCATGGCGCCAGAACTCGAAGGACGCGCTTTGCCTGCGCTGAAGCGCAACCCGCACGTTTTGCAACACGGTGAGATGCGGGAACGTGGCCGAGATCTGGAAGGACCGGACGATGCCCCTGCGAGCAGTTTTCGCGGGGGTCTCGTGGGTGATGTCGTCGCCGCGGTAGCGGATGGTGCCGCTGGACACCGGCAGAAACTTCGTCAGCAAGTTGAACACCGTCGTCTTGCCAGCGCCGTTAGGGCCGATCAGGGCGTGGATCGAACCCCGGCGCACGCGCAGGTTGACCTTGTTCACGGCAGTGAAGCCACTGAACGTCTTGGTGAGATCGGTGGTCTCGAGGATGGTGTCGGATCCCATGGGCGTCCTTCTCGGGCTGATGGTGGGCAGAGCGGCGCGTCAGGCGTTGCGGGAGGCGAGGGCCTCGGTCGCATTCGGTCGTCGCCGGGTGGCTAAATCGGTCGTGCGAAGCTGTCGGGAAGAAGTGGGCCGGCCCGGGTGGACGGCCCTTGGAAGCAGATACCGGATCCCATACGTTGTCTCGTGAAACTTCTTGAAGTCTTTTGGATGCCGAGAATATACGTCAATAACTTGATATAAAAACTAGGGAAAACCTGGGGCTTTTACTGTGGTGTGAGAGATGTGGGTGGTTAAGGTATATAAGGATGTAGATGTGAATCCGGGGTGTCCTTGGCTCTGGCTCCTGTTTGGGGTGCCATGTTTCCCTGATGAACTGCTGGGCGCCAAGGCCGCGAGACACTGCGCGAGCGGCCGCGAAGTCCGTCGCCGTGATGGGCTTTGTGTGACTAGGCCGCTTTTCCTTTCGGGCCGCGGGCGTCAGCTTGTCGGACAGCGGGGTGATGACTTCCTTGAACGACTCTTGGCGACGCCGATGATCCGGGCGACCGCGGCAACTGCGGTAAAGCGCCGACATGAGGAGTGCCCCATCTCTTGGCGAGTACCTGACGGGCAATTTGGGCCCGGCCTTCAATCCAAAGGGGTTTATGTCAACATCCTTGCGCAAAGCCGCTAAGATGGACAAATGGCTGTCGATGCTCGCGGCGCTTAGGAAGACGCGTTTTCGCGGATCGCGGTACGGCGCCTGTCCGTCGTTCCCGTGAGGTGTTCAGCTACCTGATGGCTCGGTTCTGAACTCTTTGAAGCTCCTGACTACTAACCTGCGCATGTCTGATAACGAAAACTACGATCAATCGGTTTCCGCCGTTCACAACCGATTGTTTTTCGCCTGTTCCAAGCTGGCAACACCTTGATCGCCAGTCCGTCAAGGAGCTTGGCATCACCACAGTCCAGTGGGCGACGCTGGGAGCCTTGTCGCGTAAGCAGGTGAAGGATGGAATGTCGTTTTCCGACCTGGCGGACTATCTGGTCGTGAGCCGCCAGAGTCTCGATGGGGTTCTCAAGCGCCTGGAGCGCGAAGGGCACGTGGCTCGCGTCGTGGATCCAGCTGATAGGCGCGCCAAGAAAGTTGTGATGCTGCCACCGGGTCGGGCGTTCTGGGACGGAATCCAGCCAAGAATCTACGAGTTCTATCGTCAAGCGGTGGCAAGCTTTCGCTTCGACGACAAGATCTCTGCTGCACCACATTAACCAGCTCAATGACGGGATGTCGAAGGTCGCCTTGAAATGGATGCTATCCCTGAGGAAGATGAGGGCTAGAACCGAGATTCCGAGGTGAGTTATCGTCCGCTGTAGGGCGTTCTGGTTGAGCGTCATGGCTAGGGCGCCACGTCGCCGGAGGTGGATCCGAGGCAATGCAACGGCAACGGTGGTTCAAGCGTTTGCTTGATCGGGAGCAAGGGTGTCCGTCTGCACGCCTCACGAAACTTCGCCAAATCCTTCCACGATCATGAGAGATCCTTTCGAGGCTCCTTGGCGAATTGGTACCAGCGCCTGGTACTCGGGTGATTCGTACCAGGCGCGGGCTTGGGCCACGGACGGGAACTCCAGGACGACGAGGCGGTCTGCTGGAAGCGCTCCTTCGCGCAGTTCCTTGGCTCCGTTGCGGATGAGGTACTTGCCGCCATGGGCTGCGATCGTTGCAGGTGCGCCTGCTGCATAGGCATAGCTTGACGGATCTTCCACGTCAATGAATGCCAGCACGTAGCCTTTCATCCAAGTCTCCGAAGTGAGTAGTGAACAGTGCTAGTGGATGGTTAGGACAAGCTTCCCGATCACCCTCTTGATGTCAGCCGGGCGGCTGCGTCAGCGAAAGATTCAAGAGCGAACACTTGCGTGATGTGTGGGCGCAAGAGTCCCTGCAGGTAGAGTTCGTTCAGTTTTGCTTGAGCCTCTGCGACGAGCTCGGGCGAGTAGGTCGGGTAGTCCGTCCACTGCATACCGGAGACAGAGATGTTCTTGAGCAGCAGGTAGGAGCCTTTGATCACCGGAATCTTGCCAGCGGCGAACCCGATGATCACCGCCCGGCCGCGCCGCGCGAGCGAGCGAATGCACGCATCGAACACATCGCCGCCCACGGGATCGAGGAAGACGTCGGCTCCTTTTCCATTCGTAGCGCGATGCACTTGCTCGCGAGTGGACTCGGGAAGGTTGGCGGCCGAGAGGTCAATCACCTCATCGGCTCCGGATTGATGCACTGCTTTCGCCTGGGCTTCCGAGGTCACGCCCGCGAGGACTTTCGCGCCTAGGGCCTTGGCGATCTGAACGGCGGCAAGCCCTACACCCCCGGCAGCTCCACTGATCAGCACGGTCTCTCCGTTGCGGAAATTGCCGCGGTCCGTGAGCGCAAAGTACGCCGTCTGGTACACGAGGCCCATCGCGGCCGCATCAGCGAAGGGCATTTCTGTTGGTATCTTTGTTGCGCTCGACTGAGGAACGGACAGGCGACTTGCGAAGCAGCCGTTCTCCACTTGGGCCACAACGTGGTCCCCTTGCTTGAAGGTGCGGACGTTCGGGCCGACGGCCTCCACGATGCCAGCTGCGTCCTTTCCAGGAGTGAACGGGCGCTCGGGAAGGATTTGGTACTTCCCGCTCATGACCAGGAGATCGGGAAAGTTGAGAGACGCTGCTTTGACAGCGATCAGGATGTCATCGGAGCCGACAACCGGTTCGGCCACTTCTTCGACGTGATGTGTGCGAGGGTCCTCGCTGAACTGACGAATGAGTACGGCTTTCATGCTGCTCGGAGGGGGGGGGTGATGGGGACGTGTCAAAACTACGGACTCAAGTTGCCCAATTCTGCTGATGATTCTGATGCGTCGATTCTTGGAATTATGTAATCATATTTGCATAGATCGGTTTGATTTTCCGTATAAATATAGGTGTAAACCCTAGTCTTTAGAGAAATTATGTATCAATAACTTGATATAAATTGCTGGCTCTGCAAAGATCGCGCCGTCGCTAGAGCGATGGGCTGCGCGCAGGTCTGTTCTGGTCGCTTGTGCTTCGCATGAGCGCGCCGATGTAGCACGTCTTGGTCGTGGTTCCGATGTATCCCTACCGAAACAAGGAGACAAGACCCATGCGAGAGATCAACGTGCACGAACTTGCCGATGAGGCCAAGTTCAATCGTTTCCATGCCAAGGTGCTGGCCTGGTGCTTCGTGGTCATCATCATTGATGGCTATGATTTGGCGGTCGCTGGAGCGGCGCTTCCGGCCATCATGAAGGAGATGGGCGTGGAAGCCGCGACCGCTGGCTTCATGGCCAGCTCGGCTCTGTTCGGGATGATGTTCGGCGCTATCTTTCTGGGCGCGCTGTCGGACAAGATCGGCCGCCGTTGGACGATCTCTCTTTGTGTTTCTCTTCAGCGTATTCACCGCGGCAGCGGGGCTGACCAAAGATCCTGTCACCTTCAGCATCGCGCGCTTCATCGCGGGCTGGGCATTGGCGGCGTGATGCCGAACATCACAGCTCAGATGACCGAGTACGCGCCCAAGCGGATCCGGAGTTTCCTGACGACCGTGATGTTTTCCGGCTACGCCATCGGCGGCATTCTGGCTGCCGTGCTGGGAAAGCAGTTCATTGCGCAGTTTGGCTGGCAGATCGTGTTCTTTGCCGCCGGTGTCCCGGTGCTGCTGATCCCCTTCATCCTGAAGTCGATGCCTGAATCGCTGTCGTTCCTGGTATCCCGGCGAGACAGTGCGCAACTGCGTCAGATCGCCCAATCCATCGATCCGGGGTTGAAGATCGGCGCCAACGACACCTTCCATCCGCCTCGGGCCACCAATGCTGGGGCCGGTGCCACCGTAGCGCAACTGTTCCAAGATGGGCGCGGACTGAGCACGGTGATGTTCTGGGTGGCTTTCTTCACTGGCTTGTTCATGATCTACGCGCTCAGCACCTGGCTGACGAAGCTGATGGCCATGTCGGGCTACAGCCTTGGCTCCGCATTGAGTTTGTCATCGCACTCAATGTGGGTGCGGTGATCGGATCGATCGGCGGCGGGTGGCTTGCGGACCGGTTCCACATCAAATGGGTCGTGGTCTGCATGTACGCGTTGGGCGGCGTCTTCCTGTACATGATGACGCTGAAAACCTCGACGGAGGTGCTCTATTTCATCATCGCAGCGGTTGGGGCTTGCTCGACGGGGGCGCAAATTGTGGTCTACGCCTACAGCGGCCAGTACTACCCGTCAGACATTCGGTCCACCGGCATCGGCATGGCGTCGGGCATCGGGCGCATGGGGGCGATCGCTGCGCCTTTGCTGATCGGGTTGATCGTGTCCCTGCAACTTCCTCTTGAGCAGAACTTCCTGGTCATCGGTGCCGCAGGCGTTGTGGGAGCGATTGCGCTTGCGTGCATCAACCATGGCCGATCGGCTTCGGAACTGACCCTCAAGACCCTCAAGACGAGTACTGCCACGTGAGTGGCATGGATGTGGGGCCTCGCGGCCTGGCCAGGTGCTGCTAGCCCAACCTCGCCTTGCCGGGGAGGGGCGCCGCGCGTCGAATGCGAGTTCCACACCTGGTTCGGCATCCCCGCACGCCTGTAGGAGCTGTCATCGTCGTAGCGCCGATCGCTTTCATTTGTGTAGTGATGTTGATGGTTATTTGGATTGAGATGTTATATGAAGTAGGTGTTAACCCTGTATTTCTCAAATAAAATACGTCATGATCTTGACGTAAATTGATGGGGCGAGGATCATTGCACTCACCCCAAACCCAGCACGAGAGACAAACATGTCAACCTATCCACACCTCCTGAGCCCCTGCGCGTCGCTGGGGTAGATCTGCCGAACCGCATGGTGATGGGCGCAATGCATACGCGCCTGGAAACAATGGATCGTCCCCATGAAAGACTGGCGGCCTTCTACGCGGCCCGTGCCGCAGGTGAGATCGGCCTCATCCTTACCGGCGGCTACTCCCGTGCCCGAAGGGGTGATGGATGAAGGTGGTCTGGTGCTGCAAAAGCCCGGGGATTTGGGCGAGCATCGCGCGATCACCTCGGCGGTGAATGAGGCCGGTGGACGCATCGTCCTGCAGATTCTTCACGCAGGCCGTTATGCCAAGGTGTCCACCTGTGTGGCGCCGTCGGCCGGCAAGGCGCGGATCAACGTCTTTCCTCCACGTGCGCTGACGACCGAAGAGGTCTGGGCAACGGTCGAGAGCTTTGCGAACACATCGGCACTGGCAGAGCAGGCTGGCTACGTGGGTGTCGAAATCATGGGCTCCGAGGGCTACCTGATCAACGAGTTCACCGCAGCATTGACCAATCAGCGCGACGACGAGTTCGGCGGCGACTTTGATCGCCGGATCCGCTTCCCCTGAAATCGTGAAGGCCGTGCGGGCGCGGGTCTCGCCCGAATTCATGGTCATCTACCGCATCTCGTCCATCGACCTGATGGACGGGGGTATGACCGGCGAAGAAGTGGCCGAACTCGCCCGCCGGGTCGAAGCGGCGGGTGCCGACATGATCAACACCGGCATCGGCTGGCACGAATCGTCCGTGCCGACCATGGCAGCGCCGGTCCCGCGTGCGGCATGGATCGACGCGATCCGCAACGTGAAGCGTGCGGTCGGCATTCCGGTGATGGCGTCCAACCGCATCAATGCTCCTGATGTGGCTGAAGAGATCATCGCTTCCGGCGCTGCCGATCTGGTTTCGATGGCCCGTCCGCTGCTCGCCGATCCCGAGTTCGCCCGCAAGACGCGCGAGAACCGCGCCGACGAGATCAATACCTGCATCGCCTGCAACCAAGCCTGCCTTGACCGCATTTTTACCGACCGCGTGGCGACTTGCCTGGTGAACCCGAGGGCAGGGCGCGAGATCGAGTTCGACGATAGCAAGACCACCGCGCCCAAGCATTTCGCCGTTGTCGGTGGCGGCCTGCCGGCATGGCCTTTGCGATCAATGCCGCGCAGCGTGGTCATCGGGTCACCTTGTTCGAGGCAGGCGATCAGCTCGGTGGCCAACTGAATATGGCTCGCAAAGTGCCGGGCAAGAACGAGTTCAACGAAATGCTGCGCTACTTCCGGGTCTCGCTGGAGCGCCTGAAGGTCGCGGTGCATCTGAAAACCCGAGCCGATGCGGAGGATCTCGCCGCGCGTGTGCGTTCGGGTGAGTTCGACGAGGTGGTGATTGCGACGGGCGTGATCCCGCGCGAGCCCGAGATCAAAGGCCTTGATCACCCGAAGGTGGTCAGCTACCTGGATGTGCTGGCCAACGGCGTGCCGGTGGGCAACAAGGTCGCTATCATCGGCGCGGGCGGAATCGGCTTCGACGTGGCCGAGTACCTGGTCGGCAGTGCCGAGGAGTCGCTCAAGCCAAAGGTATTCATGGATGCCTGGGGTGTGGATACGGCCATTCGCAGCGCGGGCGGGCTCAAGGCGCCTGCGCAGCACGGCACCGAGCGCGTCATCCACATGTTCCAACGCAAGCCCGAGTCACTGGGCAAGAACTTGGGCAAGTCCACCGGGTGGATTCTCAAGGCCAAGCTGCGCAAGGCAGGCGTGGCGATGACGGCCGGAGCAAGTTACCAGGCCGTTGACGACCAGGGCCTGCACTACAGCGTGAATGGCGAGGCTCGCGTATTGGACGCGGACACTGTCATCCTCTGCGCGGGACAGCTCTCGAACCGGACGCTGTTTGATGGTTTGGCCGAGCGAGGCGTCAAGCCCTACGTGATCGGCGGAGCCGATGTTGCTGCCGAATTGGACGCATTGCGCGCCATCGACCAGGCAACGCGTCTGGCCGTTTCGTTCTGACTTTGACAGCCCTAACTCAGAGACAAGCATGACGAACAAATTCAAACAAGGTCTTGACAAGAACCCGGCCAACTACCAGCCACTGACCCCGCTGGCGTTGCTCGACCGAGCGGCGGACATCCATCCAGACCGCATCGCTGTCATTCATGGCGAGCGGCGCTATACATGGGCCGCCTACGCCCAGCGTTGCCGCAGCCTGGCACGCGCGTTGATCGGCGCGGGCATCCAGCGTGGAGATACGGTCGCCATCCTCGCGGCCAATATCCCCGAGATGCTGGAGGCGCAGTTTGGGGTGCCCATGGCGGGCGCTGTCGTCAACTCCATCAACATCCGCCTGGACGCGGCGGCGATCGCCTTCATCCTGCAGCATTCCGAGACCCGGTTGCTGATGGTGGACCAGCAATTTGCCGAGGTGGCGCGTGCGGCGGTGAAGCTCTCCGGCTTGCAAATGGATGTGGTGGACATCCGTGCAAGCGACGTCCCAGACGCCGACCCGGTGGGTGTGATCGACTACGAGCGTTTCCTGGCCGATGCGCCTGCTGATGCGCAGCTGCGCTACCCCGAGGACGAGTGGGACGCCATCGCGTTGAACTACACCTCGGGAACCACGGGCAACCCCAAGGGCGTGGTCTACCACCACCGTGCGGCCTATCTCAATGCGCTCGGCACCTCCTCTATGCGCGGTTGAACGTAGGAGTCCCGGTCTACCTGTGGACCTTGCCGCTGTTCCATTGCAACGGCTGGTGCTATGCGTGGGCCCTGGCCGCCGTGGCCGGGACGAGTGTGTGCCTGCGCAAGGTGGTCGCGGAGGACATCTACGACGCCATCGGCCAGCATAGCGTGACGCATTTCTGCGGCGCCCCGGCGGTGCTCAGTTCGCTGATCGCAGGCAAGCCGCAGAACTGGAGCAAGCCAAGCTCCCCATCTGGGTCGCCTGCGCCGGAGCCTCGCCGCCAGTGTCGGTGATCGCTCAAACCGAGGCCCTGGGCTTCGAGGTGCTGCACGTGTATGGCATGACTGAGCAGCACGGTGTCAACACCACCTGCGTGCCTCAGGATTCGTGGGCCGCCATGCCGGCTGAAGAGCGTCTGCGCCACATGGGCCGTCAGGGCGTTCGCACGGCGGTCGCGGGAGACATGATGGTGGCCAATCCCCATACCCTGCAGCCCGTGTCCCGCGACGGCAAGACGATCGGCGAGGTGCTTTTCCGAGGAATCTGGGCATGAAGGGCTACCTCAAGAACCCCGAGGCTACGCGAGAGGCCTTCGAGGGTGGCTGGATGCACAGTGGCGATCTGGCCGTGGTGTATGAGGACGGCTACATCGAGATCAAGGACCGCTCAAGGACATCATCATTTCCGGCGGCGAGAACGTCTCTTCCATCGAGGTCGAGGAGGTCCTGTTCACGCACCCGGCGGTGTTCCAGGCCGCGGTGGTCGCCGTGCCGGACGAGAAATGGGGTGAGGTCCCCTGTGCAGTGCTGGAGCTGCATCCGCAGCACGTCGGCACCTTGACGCAGGAAGAGGTCATCCAGTTCTGCCGCGCCAGGCTACCGGGTTTCAAGACGCCGAAGCACGTGCTCTTCGAGCCCATCGTGCGCACTGCCACCGGCAAGCTGCAGAAATTCAAGCTGCGCGACCACGTCGCTCAGGTCATCGCCAACCGCAATCACTGACTCAATTTATTTACAGGAGAGCATTCCCATGCGTGGACTCAAAGACAAAGTGGCCATCATCACTGGCGCAGCCGGCGGCATCGGGCGCAGCCTGGTGCAGCGTTTCCTGGAGGAGGGTGCGCGCGTCGCCGCACTGGATCTGAACCAGGCTGGCCTCGATGAAATCAAGGGCCAGTTCCAACAGTACGCGGGTCAGCTGACCACGGCTCAGCTGGATATCACGGATCACGACGCGGTTGCCAAGGCTGTGCAGAAGATCCACGCCGATCTCAAGCAGATCGACATCCTCGTCAACAACGCCGGCTGGGACGTGGCCAAGCAGTTTGTCGAGACCACGCCCGATCTGTGGGACAAACTGATCGCGATCAACCTCAAGGGCCCCCTGAGCCTGCAGCATGCCGTGGTGCCTTTCATGGTGGCGGCCGGCGGCGGCAAGATCGTCAACATCGCCTCCGATGCGGGGCGCGTCGGTTCGTCCGGCGAATCCGTCTACTCCGCATGCAAGGGCGGCATCATCGCCTTCAGCAAGACGCTGGCCCGTGAGACGGCACGCAGCAATGTGCGCGTCAACGTGGTGTGCCCGGGGCCCACCGATACCGCGCTGCTGCAGTCCTTCACGGGCGGCGGCGAGTTCGGCCAGAAGATCTACGACGGTCTCAAGCGGGCCATTCCCCTGAAGCGCCTTGGCCAGCCCGAGGACATTCCCGGCGCCGTGGCGTTCCTCTCCAGCGACGACGCCAACTTCATCACCGGCCAGGTCATCTCGGTGTCCGGCGGCCTGACCATGCACGGCTAACCCCACCAGGAGACGACCATGAGCAACTACACGGACATCCTCTACGAAGTGAAGGGCGGCGTTGCCCGCATCTCCATCAACCGTCCCGAAAAGTACAACGCATTTCGCGGCAAGACCTGCGACGAACTGATCGACGCGCTGCACCGTGCCGGCTGGGACAAGAGCATTGGCGTCATCGTGCTCACCGGCGTGGGCGAGAAGGCGTTCTGCACAGGGGGCGACCAGTCGGCCCATGATGGTGGCTACGACGGCCGGGGCCTGATCGGTCTGCCGGTCGAGGAACTGCAAGGAATGATCCGCGAGGTGCCGAAGCCCGTGATTGCCCGCGTCAATGGCTTTGCCATCGGTGGCGGCAACGTGCTGGTGACCTGCTGCGATCTCGCGATTGCTGCGGACACGGCTCAGTTCGGCCAGGTCGGCCCGAAGGTCGGCTCGGTGGATCCCGGCTTTGGCACGGCCTATCTCGCCCGCGTGGTTGGCGAGAAGAAAGCCCGTGAGATCTGGTATCTGTGCCGCCGCTACAAGGCGCAGGAAGCGCTCGCCATGGGGCTAGTCAACGCTGTCGTTCCCATGGCGGAACTGGATGCCGAAGTCGATCGCTGGTGCCAGGAAATCATGGAAAAGAGCCCGACAGCGATTGCCATCGCCAAGCGCTCCTTCAACGCCGATTCGGATTCGATCCGTGGTATTGGCGGCCTGGGCATGCAGGCGCTGGCGCTGTACTACGGTACCGAAGAGTCTCACGAGGGTGTCAAGGCGTTCCTGGAGAAGCGCAAGCCGCGTTTCCGTCCCCAATCCGACGAAGGCAGCCAGGCATGAGCGCGGAGCTGACCTACCGTGATGGTGTCGCGATCCTGACGCTGAACCGCCCGAAGGCCTTGAATGCGCTGAACGCCGAGATGGTCGGAGAGATCTCCAACCGTCTTGACGAGGTCGCGGTATCGGACGCCCGGGCACTGCTCATCGTTGGTGCAGGCGGCGGCAAGTCCTTCTGCGCGGGCGCCGATGTGAGCGAACTGCAGGGCAAGAATGCCGGCGAGCAGCGCGAAACCGCACGGCGTGGTCAGTTGGCGTTCGCCAAGCTGGACAGCCTGCGCATTCCTTCCGTCGCAGTCATCACTGGCGTGGCGTTCGGGGGCGGGCTCGAGCTGGCGATGGCGTGCACCTTTCGGATCGCGACGCCCACGTCGCGGCTCGGCCTCCCGAGATCAAGCTGGGCCTGATTCCCGGCTACGGGGAACGCAGCGGCTGCCGCGCCTGGTGGGCGTTGGGCGAGCTGTGGAGTTGATTGCCAGCGGCCGTGCGATCGATGCCCAGGAAGCAGAGCGCATCGGCCTGATCCATCGCATCGTCGAGGTCGAGGATCCGATCGATGCGGGAGTCGCCTATCTGAAGAGCCTCGGCGAGCCGTTTCCGGCGTCCCTGGGCCATGCGCTCGAGGCGATCCGGCATTCGCAGTCCATGCGCATGGAGGACGGGCTGCAGCAGGAGGCGGAGTGTTTCTCGGCGGCGACCCAGACCGGTGATGCCGTCGAAGGAGTCACTGCCTTCCTGGGCAAGCGCAAGCCTCTGTTCACCGGACACTGAGTGGTTTCCCGCAGTCTTTGATTCAGGGAGTCCCTATTTCCAGCGCATCTGATCTCCGGGAGCCAGCGCATTCGGCGGCAAGTCCGATGCTGGTGCGCTCGATGCCCCTTGTGTTCGTGGTCATCTGGGCCACGGGCTTTGTCGTGGCCAGGTACGGCATGCCGCATTCGCCGCCCATGAAGTTCCTGGCGGTTCGCTATGCCTTGTCCGTCGGCTGCTTTGGCATTTGGGCCGTTGCCGCCCGGGCGACGTGGCCGCGGGACGCCCGGAGCTGGCTGCACCTGAGCGTCACCGGGATGCTGATGCACGCCATCTACTTGGGCGGCGTGTGGGCCGCAGTGAAGATGGGGATGGGCGCGGGCCTGACTGCATTGCTCGTCGGGTTGCAGCCCGTTCTGACGGCGATCTGGCTTTCCCGCCGAGGCGGCAGCGTGACAAGAGCCCAATGGGTGGGGCTTGTTCTCGGACTGCTGGGATTGCTGCTGGTGGTTTGGGCAAAGCTGGGGTTCGGGGAGGTCGGCCCTGCCAGTTTGGGTTGCGCGTTGACGGCTCTGCTGGCCATCACCATGGGAACCCTGTACCAGAAGCGCTTCGTGGCTCCTGCGATGTTCGGACCGCCAGCTTCATCCAATTGCTGGCGGCGTTTGTGGTGACCACACCTCTGGCGTTGCTGGAAACGGAGCCGATGCGGTGGGTCGGCGCCGCTGGGGGCCTGAATTCGGGCTGGCGGGGGCCATGGCCTGGTCCGTGCTGGGGCTGACGTTGGGAGGCAGCTCTTTGCTGTATCTGTTGATCCAGCGAGGCGCCGCAACCTCCGTCACCAGTCTTTTCTACCTAGTACCTCCCACGACAGCGGTGATGGCGTGGGTGCTTTTGGCGAGCCGGTCACGGGGCTGACGGTCGCCGGGATGGTCGTCACCGCAATCGGCGTCGGGATCGTCGTGCGCAAGCCGAACTGATTCCGATCACGTCCTGAAGGAGTTGAAGCATGACATTCAAGAACATTCTTTTCACGGTGGACAGCGGCGTGGCGCGCATCGTGCTGAACCGGCCGGAGAAGCTCAACAGCCTGGACGCCGAGACCATGGTGGAGCTCCATGAGGCCATGTCCCGAATTGAAGCCGACCGCCAGTTGCGGGTGCTGGTGCTTGGCGGGGCGGGACGTGCCTTCTGCGCGGGGCAGGATCTTGCCGATCCCGCCATGCAGGAGGTCGATGGCAAGTTGCCGGACATCGGCAATCTGGTGGAGCGGTACTTCAAGCCGCTGGTGATGCGCTTGCAGAGCCTGCAGGTTCCTACTGTCGCGGCGGTGCAAGGGTTGGCTGCGGGAGGCGGCGCATCCATCGCGCTGGCTTGCGATCTGGTGGTGGCCGCCCAATCCGCTTACTTTCTGCAAGCCTTCTCCAGGATCGGGCTGACGCCGGATACCGGCAGTACCTGGTTTCTCACGCGATCCGTTGGCACCGTGCGTGCTCTGGGTCTGGCAATGCTCGCCGAGAAGCTCCCAGCCGCGACGGCGGCTGAGTGGGGCTCATCTGGCAGGTGGTCGAGGACTCGAAGTTCGCCGGCACCATCGATGCCTTGGCAGCACAAATCGCCCAGATGCCGACCAAGGCGTTGGTACGCACCCGGCAGTTGATGCATGCGGCCACCAGCCATTCGCTGGAGCAGCAACTGTCCATGGAGGCCAGCTTCATTCGCGAAATGGGCTGGAGTGCCGACTACCGGGAAGGTCTGCAGGCGTTCTCCCAAAAGCGGCCCCCGAACTTCACCGGCGAGTGAGCGGCATGCTCTTGCAGCAAGCCCTTGCGATGTCTCAGGCAGCGGTACTTCACGACCGAGGCATCGCACACGGTTGGAGATCCGAATAAGAAATTTATCCATCTGTTTGCGTTGTTGAACGCAAGCGCTTCGCCACAGGAGGCACTATGAGTCAGTACACCCCACCTTTGCAGGACATGCAGTTCGTTCTGAATGAGCTCGCGGACCTGCATGAAATCGCAGCGCTGCCCGGCTATGGCGAGGCCACTCCCGACCTTGCTCGCGCAGTGCTGGAAGAGGCTGGAGTCTTTGCCTCGGAGGTCATCGCTCCTCTGAACCACTCGGGAGACATTGAGGGCGTTCGCCTTGAAGGTGGCGCGCCCCGTATGCCAGCGGGCTGGGCGCAGGCGTATGCGCGTTTCGTCGAGGCCGGTTGGCCTGCACTGTCCGCGCCTGAAGAGCAGGGCGGACAGAATCTTCCCGGCGTGCTGGCCGCTGCAGTCGAAGAAATGTGGAACAGCGGCAGCGTCGCGTTTGGCCTGCTGAGCCTGCTGTCGCGAGGCGCGGTGAACGTGCTGCGTCACGCTGGTTCGCCTGAACTGCAGCAGCGGTACCTGCCGCGCATGGTCAGCGGTGAATGGACCGGCACGATGGTGCTGACCGAGCCGCAGGCAGGCTGCCTTTCCGCCGTGCGCACCCGCGCCACCCGCGCGGCCGATGGCTCGTACCGATTGCATGGCACCAAGATCTTCATCACCTACGGGGACCACGATCTGGTTCCGAACGTGGTGCATCTGGTGCTTGCGAGGGTCGAAGGCGCCCCGGCCGGAACCAAGGGGATCTCGCTGTTCGCGGTGCCGAAGGTGCTGGTCAATGAAGATGGTTCGCTGGGCGAGCACAACGACGTGCGAGCAGTGTCGATCGAGCGCAAGCTCGGCCTGCATGCCACGCCCACGTGCGTCATGGCTTTCGGCGACGGTGCGGGAGCGGTCGGCTATCTGGTCGGTGAGGAGAACCGCGGGCTGGAGTACATGTTCATCATGATGAACTCGGCGCGCTTCGCCGTGGGCCTGGAGGGCATTGGGCTGGCCGAACGCGCTTACCAGAAGGCCAGGGCATATGCGCGGGAGCGGGTTCAAGGCGTGGAGCAAGGCGGTGAGACCAGCGCCAAAGTTGCGATCATCCGGCACCCCGATGTGCGCCGAATGCTGTTGAGCATGAAATCCCGGATTGAGGCCATGCGCGCGCTGGCGGCGGTGATGGCGGCAAGCATGGACCAGGCTGCGCTGAATCAGGATCCGGAAGTCCGGGATGCCCACCAGGCCTTCGTCGAACTGATGATGCCGGTCGCCAAGGGGTGGTTCACGGAAACCGGTCTGGATATCGCCTCCATGGGGATCCAGGTTCACGGCGGCGTGGGCTTCATCGAAGAAACCGGAGCCGCGCAGTATCTCCGCGACGCCCGCATCACGACGATCTATGAGGGCACGACCGGCATCCAGGCGATGGATCTGGTGGGACGCAAGATCGGCCGCGATGGCGGACGCGCGATTGGTGCGGTGATCGTGCGTATGCGGCAGGTCCAGGCTGACCTGGAATCCCATGCGCATGCCGAACTCCGCGCCATTGGTGCTCAGTTGAACAAGGGTATCGGCGACCTCGAGGCAGCAGTGGAGTCGCTTGTGAAGTCTTGGGAGGGCGGTCCCAAGCCTGCCCTGGCGGGTTCTGGTCCGTTCCTGGAGCTCCTGGGCATCGTCGCGGCTGGATGGCAAATGGGACGGGCCGCATTGGCTGCCGACCGCCTCCTCGCATCGGATCCTGGCTCGGACTTCTTGACCTACAAGATTTTGACCTGCCGCTTCTACGGTGACCACGTTCTTTCCAAATCGGCGGGGCTGCGGCATGCAATCGTCTCTGGCTCGGGCGCCACGCTGGAGTTCTCTGACGCAGCGTTCTGAAGAGGCAATTGCTTGTATTGCAGACGCGGTCACTCTCTGTGCCGTGAACCTGCGAATGCTGCAATCGGCCAGTCAAGCGGCCTGAATCTGCGGGAAGCCCCGGTGGGGATTCTCGTTGGGAATGCCGCCTGCGAAACCGTCGCTCTATCTCATGCCGCTGCAGGTGTTCATTCCGGGATACCCGCCAGTGAGGGATGGTTGCTAGAGGCGGTGAAGAGAAGAGGTTTGACGAAGTAGTTTCTTCAACGCTCCTTCGAGGGCAGGTGCACCGCTATGCACCAGAAGGAATGCCACATATCGAGAGGAGTATTCATGCAGTCAGCCCCCAGCGCAGCAATGCATCGCCGTGACGCCCAGTGCATTGGCATTCCCCGCGAAACCTTCCCGCTCGAAAAACGCGTCGCCACCGTGCCCGACGTGGTCGAAAAGCTCATTAAGCTGGGCTTCAAGGTCTCCATCGAATCCGGCGCGGGTGAAGCCGCCAACTTCAGCGACGATGCCTACCGCGCCGCCGGGGCCGAGGTGCTGCCGGACGCGGCCGCGCTGTGGGCCGCGTCGGACATCGTGTTCAAGGTGCGCCCGCCGAGCGAGGCCGAAGTCGGCCTGATGCGCGAAGGCGGCACGCTGATCGACTTCATCTGGCCCGCGCAGAACCCCGAGCTGATGCAGCAGCTGGCCGCCAAGAAGACCACGGTGCTGGCCATCGACTGCCTGCCGCGCACGCTCTCGCGCGCGCAGAAGATGGATGCGCTGACCTCCACCGCCGGCGTCTCCGGCTACCGCGCCGTCATCGAGGCGGCCAATGCCTTCGGCCGCTACTTCAACGGCCAGATCACGGCCGCGGGCAAGGTGCCTCCGGCCAAGGTCTTCATCGCCGGCGCGGGCGTGGCCGGCCTGGCTGCCATCGGCACGGCGGCCAACCTGGGTGCCATCGTTCGCGCCAACGACACGCGCGCCGAGGTGGCCGACCAGGTCAAGTCGCTGGGCGGCGAGTTCGTCAAGGTGGACTACGAGGAAGACGGCTCGGGCGGCGGCGGCTACGCCAAGGTCA
The DNA here is from genome assembly GCF_013423955.1 of Ottowia beijingensis. Classification (GTDB taxonomy): domain Bacteria; phylum Pseudomonadota; class Gammaproteobacteria; order Burkholderiales; family Burkholderiaceae_C; genus Ottowia; species Ottowia beijingensis. The sequence goes on from NZ_JACCKX010000002.1 coordinate 16,163, forward strand.
TGAGCGAGGGCTTCCAGGCTGCGCAGCGCAAGATGTACGCGGAGCAGGCAAAGGACGCCGACATCATCATCACCACCGCGCTGATCCCCGGCAAGCCTGCGCCCAAGCTCATCACCGCCGAGATGGTGCAGAGCATGAAGCCCGGCAGCGTGATCGTGGACATGGCCGCCGAGCAGGGCGGCAACTGCGAGCTCACCGTGCCCGGCGAGGCCGTGGTGCGCCATGGCGTGACCCTCATCGGCTACACCGACCTGGCCTCGCGCCTGGCCAAGCAGTCGTCCACGCTGTACGCCACCAACCTGCTGCGCCTGACCGAAGAGCTGTGCAAGGCCAAGGACGGCGTGGCCGTGGTCAACATGGAAGACGAGGCGATCCGCGGCCTCACCGTGGTCAAGGACGGCGCCATCACCTGGCCCGCACCGCCCCTCAAGCAGGCGCCCGCACCGGCGCCCAAGGCCGCGGCCGCGGCGGTGGCCGAGAAGAAGAACGGCCACGGCCATGGCGCGGCGCGCCCATGTCCGCCAAGGCGCTGACCATTATCTTCGCCGTGGCGGCCGTGCTGTTCTGGCTCATTGGCGCCTATGCGCCCGCGGCCTTCCTGGGCCACTTCACGGTCTTCGTGCTGGCGTGCTTCATCGGCTACATGGTGGTGTGGAACGTGACGCCCGCGCTGCACACGCCGCTGATGAGCGTGACCAACGCCATCTCCAGCATCATCGCCATCGGCGCGCTGGTGCAGATCGCACCCCCGAGGCGGGGACCAACGGACGGCCCGATGGGCTCATCATGTGGCTGGCGTTCGCCGCCCTGGTGCTCACGGCCGTCAACATGTTCGGCGGCTTTGCCGTCACGCGCCGCATGCTGGCCATGTTCCGCAAGTAGGCATCGCCACAACAAGAAGAACGAGGAGAGCACAACACCATGTCCCCAAGTCTCGCCACGGTCGCCTACCTGGGCGCCGCCATCCTGTTCATCCTCAGCCTGGGTGGCCTGTCCAACCCGGAGACCTCGCGCCGCGGCAACCTGTTCGGCATGATCGGCATGGCGCTGGCCGTGCTGGCCACGGTGTTCGGCCCGCGCGTCAGCCCCTCGGGCATCACCTGGATCGTCATCGCGCTGGTCATCGGCGGCGCCATCGGCCTGTACGCGGCCAAGGTCGTCAAGATGACCCAGATGCCGGAGCTGGTCGCGCTCATGCACAGCCTGGTGGGCCTGGCGGCCTGCCTGGTGGGTTTTGCCAGCTACATCGACACCTCGGTGCAGTTCCAGGGCGCGGAAAAGATCATCCACGAGGTGGAGATCTACATCGGCATCCTGATCGGCGCCGTCACCTTCTCCGGTTCGCTGATCGCCTTCGGCAAGCTCAACGGCAAGATCGGCGGCAAGCCGCTGCTGCTGCCGGCGCGCCACTGGCTCAACCTGGTCGCGCTCCTGGTCGTGATCTGGTTCGGCCGCGTGTTCCTGAACGCGCACGGCCCCGGCGCGGGCATGACGGCGCTGGTCGTGATGACCGTGATCGCGCTGCTCTTCGGCGTGCACATGGTGATGGCGATTGGCGGCGCCGACATGCCGGTGGTGGTGTCCATGCTCAACAGCTACTCGGGCTGGGCGGCCGCGGCCACCGGCTTCATGCTGAACAACGACCTGCTGATCGTCACCGGCGCGCTGGTGGGCTCGTCGGGCGCGATCCTGAGCTACATCATGTGCACCGCGATGAACCGCAACTTCATCAGCGTGATCGCCGGCGGCTTCGGCTCGGGCGCGCCCAAGAAGGCCGATGGTGGCGCCGCTGCCGCCGAGCCGCAGGGCGAGGCGGTGCCCATCAGCGCCGTCGAAACGGCCGAGCTGCTGCGCGAGGCCAAGAGCGTCATCATCGTACCCGGCTACGGCATGGCCGTGGCCCAGGCCCAGCACACGGTGAACGAAATCACCCAGACCCTGCGCGCCAAGGGCGTGGAAGTGCGCCATCCACCCGGTGGCGGGCCGCATGCCCGGCCACATGAACGTGCTGCTGGCCGAGGCCAAGGTGCCCTACGACATCGTGATGGAGATGGACGAGATCAACGAGGACTTCCCCGACACCGACGTGGCCATGGTCATCGGCGCGAACGACATCGTGAACCCCAGCGCCCTGGAAGACCCGGACAGCCCTATCGCCGGCATGCCGGTGCTGGAAGTGTGGAAGGCCAAGACCAGCATCGTGATGAAGCGTTCCATGGCCTCGGGCTACGCCGGCGTGGACAACCCGCTGTTCTACAAAGAGAACAACCGCATGCTGTTCGGGGATGCGAAGAAGATGTTGGACGAAGGGCTGGCCGCGCTCAAAGGCTGAGGGCGAGTGTGCGAGTCGAGTCCGAGAACTGATACGACGACTGAATGGGCACGTATCTGCTCGGAGGATGTAAGGGTGGTGGGGGCGTTCAGGAGTCCAGAACGAGAGGTTTGTGCAGCAAGTTCGCTTGCATCGGATGGCGATTCAATTCTCGAAGTGGGCGGACAGAGGGGAAGCCTATGCCAAGTCATAACACTCACGTCCTCAGTGAAGAGGAGATCGCTGAAGGTGCTCAACGCATCCGCGGCCGTAGTCATCAGCCTCATGAAGATCTGGGGCTGTACTTTCTCCTCTTGGCCACTGGGGCTCGACCGTTGGAGATCGCGCGTCTGGAGATCCGAGACTACCTTGACCCCACTGGGGCGTGCGCCACTCGTCCGAGTTTCGACCAGAGGTCGCGATCAATGGCCGGTCGCGGCCATTGTTCTTTCGCAGCTCTAGGCTAGATGAGGTTCTGAGCAGCTATCTCGCCGAGCGCGTTCTCCGAAAACTCGGACTTGGTGACGATAGGGCATATAGAGGGCTCGATCCAACCACTCGACTGTTCTTGTCTTCCAGTGGACGGGGTTTTGAAATCACGCCGTACGAAGCGAACGGTCAGAGGCAGTTTCAATGCCGCAGCATCCTGGAAGCCTATCGCAAGATCTTCTGCTATGCCGAGCTCAAGAATATGACGGCGCTTCGAGCGCGCCATACTGTTGCGGCAAAGCTGTATGCGAGAGGGCGGACGAAGTGCAAGTTGGACTGCTACTGGGTATCGCCGAGCCTAGCGCGGTGCGAGCGCAATTTCCGCGAGAACGCCTCACACTGGAACAGCTCGTAGCCAATCTGATATAGCTTCAGCGCGTTACAGGAGCTTGAAGCTCGGTGGCGGATGCGCCGATCGCCTTGATTTCTGGCTGTCGATCAGTAAGGTGTCTCGTATCGCAAGGAGGTTCTATGCGAAAAGCCATCTTCCTCTTCATCCTAGTGCTGGGCGCAGGTCTCGGCTACCTGCCTGCGCGCCACGAAGACTGGGGGTACGCGTTGTCATGATGGTCTTGGGGATGCTGTTCGGGGGCAATCGGAGGAGCGCTATCGCAAGTTGGGAAGCGGCAGCGTTTGCTTCGCCGAGCTCCGACGGAGGAGGAACTCAATCCGATCCCCGGAATGGGTACCTCCGGTCGAGACCTGGCGGCGAACTACTGGCGGGACGAAGGACATCCGCCGTTCATGAAGCCGCCGCACTCTGAGTACGGCAATCGCATGCACGACGCAGACAAGAGCCTCTAACGGGTCTATTTCTTCAGCGCATCTTTGACAGCTTGCTTGGCGTCCTCAACGATGGGGCGGCATCCTCCTTCACCTGCTTGCCAGTTTGCAGCATCAGGGACCGCTCCGAAGCCAGGGTCCCATCCGGCGTTTTGGTGATCTGCGCTTTGCGCTCGAAGGTGGCCTGATCCGCGGAGGAGCTTGCACGGATACGCTGGCCTTCTGCCTGGACCTCGCTGCGCATGGCCGACGGGGACTCGCCCGGCGACGCAGCCCTGGGCCCACCGCCAGAGCTGCGCACGCTGCCTTGGTTGGCGCGGTGCTGGCCTCCAAGATCCGGCGCAAGGGCAGGGCTGCTGGAATTCTGCAGGTGCTGGACGGACAGGTCCCCAAGGCGGACGGCACTGCAGTGCCGTCCGAGAACACCCGGTTGGGCTGCAGCGACTGCCTGGCCAGCTCCGCTTCCATCAGCACGCGCGCCGACGCGCTGTTGCCACCATACTGCTCGGCGTAGCGGGTGAACATCGCGAGGTTGTGGGGATCCTGGGCGATATCGATCGAGATAGTCTCTCCTCGCTCATAGGCCGTCGAGACCCGCTCTGCGAAGGCGCTACGCTCGTTCAGGCTGGCGTCAGCCCGCTCGGTCCGCGCGGTGGTCGATGCCAGCCGGGCGGACAGGTCCTGGGCTTCACGGCTATCGCTGGCGACCATGCTGATGAAGCTTCTGTCCCGAGACACCCGGTCGCCAAACTGCTTGAACTCGGCCAGTTGCTCGCTGTTCATGGAGGTCAGCACCTTTTGTTCAGCGGCAGATAGCCCCGATAAATAGCTCTTGTCGCCAGACGCGTTTGCGCCTAGTCCCGCAAGGGGGTATTGATTCCCACGTGACCGGATGCACCCATGGCAATGCGTGCCACCTGAGATTGCGTGAGCCCCGTCGTGTCCGCCACACTTTTGCTGATCTGGTCCAGCCGGTTGACCGTCTCGCCGAACTGCTCGAAGCCGCTCGATGTGGTGCCGGTGCTGTTGGGGTCTCCTCGTTTTCAGTGCAATAAGTGACGGTACGAAAAGCTAGCACTGGCGCGGAGGTGGTGTTGGTAGATCGTTGATTTCATTGACTTTCCTGTTCACTTTCAAATCTGCGATTCGTGGCGTCAAACCGTGGTCGGTTTCATCCATTGGTGCCAGTTATCGATGCATTTGGCCGCGAAGGCAGGATTTGGTCAGCATAGCGGTCAACCGGGAAGCGAAACACACCCCGCAAGTTGATGCTCTCCAGCCTGGTGGGCGCAATCTTCCCGATCAGTTCCGGTGGAATGACCTGGCGGCGGTTCGACCAGCGATCCAGGACCGCCTGCATCTGTGAGGTATTCCACGCCATCACGATGTTGGCCATCAGGCTCAACGCATCGGCCACAGCCTGCATTTCATCGACACGTTTGGCCTGCGCCGGGCTGATCCGGCCGGTATAAATGGCGCGCTTGAGGGCGTTAACAGCCTCGCCCCGATTGAGCACCCGGCGCAACTCGTTCCTGAAAGCGTCCTTGACAAAGTAGTCAGCCAAAAACGCCGTACGCAGCAACCGCCCCAATTGCACGCCAGCCTCATAGATTGGATCGCCCTGGGCGGCAGAACCGAACCGCGCAAGAGCTGCCACCGCACTGGCATGTCCGCTCATGACCGAGGCTGCCAGGTGCACCAGACTATCCCAATGCTTTTCGATCAAAGCGACGTCGACATTGGCTTCGCACACCGCAGCGATTTCTGCGGGCACTTTGGTGCCGCGTGGCACAAAGAGGTGGCGCTGTTTGAGTTCCTTCAACCGCGGGCAAAGATCAAAACCAAGCAAACGGGCATGTGACATGGCAAAGTCGGTGTAGCCATGGGTATCCACAGCAAGCTGGCTGGTCTCCAGCTTTTCTTGGCGGATGACACCTTCAATGGCCACGCCCGCCTGGCGCTCATTGAGCACAAAGGGCTGCGCATGGAAGATGCCCCACCGGTCTTTTACATGGGAGTAGATTCCAATGGAAGGTGTGTTGCGCCGAGGATCAAGCCGGGCTTGCCACACCCGTTTGGTGGTCTCCATGCTCATCATGTCAGAAGATGCCAAATCGGACCGCCCCCAGGTGGCGGCAATCGGGTGTCGCTGCATGAATTCCAGCACAGCCTGGCAGGCCTGGCTCAGACGCCGTTCGTCCCGCGCCCAGCGCATGGCCTGGCGAATGCTGGTGGCAGACAATTGCGGAATCATGCGCGCGCATTCGACCGCAGTCAGACTGGTGCCGTGGGCCATGATGCCGGCATAGACCATCAGCAGCTCGTCGGTAGAGCGCGGCTCACGTCCGAGCATGATCCAGCTAAAGCGCACCTGGGCGTCAACGGCCAGAATCACTTCCGGCAATTGAACCTCACCGATGCGGTGATCCAAAGCCGCGCGCAGCTTGGTCACTTCTGGGTCTTCGTCCTCTGCGGGCAATGGCGACAAATGGAGTTCATCATCCACGCGCAGTACGCCACTGCGGGCTGCAGCGGCCACCGCATCGACACCGGCAGTTACTCTGGCCAGCAAAGGCTTCAAGAAAGTGGCAGCCTTGCTGGGTAACGATAGACGGGCATAGTGTTTCTTGGACTCTGCCTGCCAACGCTCGTCCGTGAAGAACAAGCGCGCACGACCCCGAAAGCTCAGGCTGTGCTCAATCCAGACCGAGCCATTGCGCACCGCGCGGCGCAGGGCAAACAGGGTGGCCACCTCCAACGCCTGAAACGCCCGTTCCCGGTCTGGGCTGGAGATCGAAACCTGCCAGATCATTCCCAGACTTGGTGCCACCACTTCAACTGGCAGCTTTCTGGATCCTTTGAGATATAAAGCTTGCAGCTTGGCAAGGTACTCGATGGCAGGATGCTCGCCGGTGGCCTGCCAGGGCAGCTTTGCAATGGCGACGAGCAACGACCGCACGGGGCGAATTCCATCAATCAATCCCTCGCGGACCAGGGAGGCCCTGCTCGGTGGTTTGCGTTTCTGGGTTTCGGTGATCAAGGCTTCAAGACGGGCACGCAACTCAGCATCTGGCACCGCACCTTGCGCGCTCAAGGCAACAAGTTCGCCGAGCAGCGTTTTGTACATTGCGGCCCAATTGACGGTAGCGGGGACATCGGCGGCAGCCTGACGCCACAGATCGGCGATCCGGCGCTGCACCATAAGGATCAACTGGTCTGTGGTGGTGAACAGGCAATACCGAAGAAAGCATGCGACCTCCACGGTGCGCGCTGGCTCTTTGATCTTGGCTCCGGCTGAGGGCGGCCTGGAGACAAGTCGGCGCGCGTAGCGGCGCAAGATGAGATCGGGGATGTCTGCCAGGTGCTTATGAACGTCCAGCGTGTAAAGCAGGTCGATGCGCTCCAGTACCTCGCTGATTTGGCGGGTTGAGTGTTTCGCCGGTGCAGCCCATAGCCAACTCTGCTGGGTTTGTCCATCTGGGCGCAGCTCTGAAACTGAGCTCGCCAGCGATCAAGTGTTGCTGGATCAACGCTGGCGGCGATGGCGGTGCCTGTTTCAACTTCAAGCTGGGCAAGTGCCGCCGCAATCAGTGTCCGAATTGCCCGCTCGTGCACGATCACCAGCTTGTTCTTGTACAGCCATTGACGCGCCCGCACGAGTAGCTGATCGCGGTCGGCGCAGCGCGCCACTTCGTCGCGCAGTTCACGTACCAGTGAGCGGCGCTGGTGCTCGCTCATCCGCAACGCTTGCTGGATAAGCGCTGCAAGCTATTTTGGCCACAAGGCGCTTACCGTCCCAGTTCCTTGGCGCTGACGCCCGCGATGCCCCAGTTTTCCTTGGGAACATCGTGGATCCAGACGCGCACGTTGGCGGGCGGCGCGCCCACTGCATCGACGAGGGCCTGGGTCACCTTCTCGATGACAGCCTTTTTCTGCTCCTCGGTGCGGCCTTCGATAATGTAGATCTGTGCGAATGGCATGGTGTGTCCGTCTGTGAAAAAGGGGTTTATTCCGCCTTGATGCCGTTCTTGCGGATCAGGTCGCCCCAGCGGCGGTTTTCGGTGCGGATGAACTCGGCAAACTGCTGCGGCGTGGTGACGCGCAGGTTGCCGGAGATGTTGTCAAACGCGGTCTGCGCTTCGGGGGCGGCAGAGCCGGCGGCCCAGGCAGCCTGCAGCTTCTGGACGATGGCTGCGGGTGTGCCGGCGGGCGCGATCAGGCCAAACCAGGTCTCCACCTCAAAGCCGGGGTAGCCGGACTCGGCGATCGTCGGCACATGGGGCAGGGCCCTGGTGCGCTGTTGCGATGTGACCGCGATGGCCTTGAGCTTGCCTGCCCTGACATGCTGCAAGGTGGTGGCCAGCGAGCTTTCCATGCTCATCAGCACCGTGCCCGACAGCAGGTCCGGCACGATCTGGCTGGAGCCCTTGTACGGCACGTTGGTCAGCTTGATACCCGCCACCGACTGCAGCAGCTCGGCCGCCAGGTGGTTGCTGGTGCCGATGCCGGAAGTGGCGTAGCTGAGCTTGCCGGGGTTGGCCCTGGCATAGGCCACCATGCCCTTGAAGTCGGAGAACGGCGCCGACGGATTCACGACCAGCGCGCAAGGCGTGGTGCCCACCAGGAGATCGGGACAAAGTCTTTTTCGACATTGAACGGCACGCTGCCATACAGGTGCGGGGCAATCGCCAGGCTGCTGATGGCCGACAGGCCGACGGTGTAGCCATCCGGCGCGGACTTGGCCACCGCGTCGGTGCCGATGTTGCCGCCCGCGCCGGCCTTGTTTTCCACCACGAACTGCTGGCCCAGCTGGTCGCCCATGGCCTTGGCGGCCGTGCGGCCCATGATGTCTGTCGGCCCGCCGGGCGGAAAGGGCACGATCAGGCGCACAGGCCTGGTCGGGTAGGCCGACTGCGCCCAGGCGGCGCCGGGCAGGGTTGCGCCCAGCGCGGCCAGCGCGCCTGCGGTCATGAAGTCACGTCGTTGCATGCGCTGTCTCCAGTTATCGTTGTGGTTGCATCAAAAAGGGGCGACGCGGCCCCTCAGGCAAAGCGCAGCGAGACGCTGCCCATGCCCTGCACGCGCAGGCAGACGCTGTCGCCCGCGGCCACGGCCACGGCTTCGGTGGCGCCGCCCGACAGAATCAGGCTGCCGGCCGGGATCTCCTGGCCGCGGCGGCCCAGGTGGTTGGCCAGCATGGCAATGGCCGCTGCGGGGTGACCCAGCACGGCAGCGCCAGCGCCCAGAGCGACGGGCTCGCCGTTTTTCTCCAGCACGATGCCCACGGTGCGCAGGTCCACGTCTTCGGGGCGCATCGCGCGCCCGCCGACCACGAAGCGCGAGGCCGAGGTGTTGTCGGCCACCACGCTCTTGAGGTCAAACTTGTCGCGGTAGCGGCTGTCGATGACCTCGATGCCGGGCAGCACGAAGTCGGTTGCCGCCAGCACGGCGCCGATGTGGCAGCCCGGCCCTTGAGCGCGTGCTTGAGCACGAAGGCGATTTCGGGTTCTACCTTGGGGTGAATCAGTTCGGCGGTGTTCACGGTGGCCCCTTCGGAGACCACGTATTCATCGACCAGGAAGCCGAACACCGGGTTGGTCACGCCCATTTGTTTCATTTTGGCGTGTGAGGTCAGGCCCGCCTTCAGGCCAACAACGCGCGCGCCGCGTGCCAGCTTGCGCTGCAGGATGACATCTTGAATCGCATAGGCATCGTCCCAGTCCATATCAGGGTGGTCGTTGGTGATTTTGGGTGTATCGCGAACTTCAAGCTGGCAGGTTTCCAGGTGTTCAGCAAGTTGGGCGATGGTTTGGGGTGAGAGTGCCATAGTGAATACTCCAAAAAGTTGGGATGAATAAAAAGTCGGAAATCGTTAGCCCAAGTGCCGCGTTGGTTAATGGGCTATAGCCTGAAAGGCTGCCCTGCCTGGCGCAGAACTGGGGTCACCCGGTTGCTGGGTACGGCGGGCACCGGTGCGCTTGTTTGGGGTGTCGCTGCGGCGGCGGTGGCCGGAACGTTGCGGCCTGTGCTATCGCCCAGGGCGCTCAAGGCGTTTTTGACGCGGTCGTAAGCGGGGCGCACCTGCTCGGGGACCAGTTGCCGGATGGTGTCAAAGTCGCCCTGGCGGGCACACTCCAGCATTCGGGCACGCACTTGGCGGTAGTGCGCCATGGCGCGGTCAAAGTCTTGGCCGGCAGCGCGGGTGCGCAGGGTGGCGGCCTGGGCCCATGCCTGGTCGATGAGCTGGTCGAGTTCACCAATGCGGTGAACTACGGCGGCCACATCGTTCCATGTTTCGGAATTCATGATAAGGATGTTGCAGGCACGCATTTCTTCCACCCCATCGCTGATCACTTCCAGCGCCTGGCGCTTGGGCTGCAGGGCGGCTGTTTCGCGTTTGAGCTGGCCCACCATGGCTTGCACGGTGCGCACCTGGGTGTTGCTTTTGCCAATCCATTCCACCGATTCCTTGGCCGCTTGTGACAGAGTTTCGCTTTGCTGGCGCAGGCGTTCGCCCCAGTGGGTTTGTGTTTGCACCGCCTGGGCCATGCTGCTGGTAGCGGTCAGCGCCTGTTCAGCCCGGGCGCGGATGTCGGCCAGGGCATTGCTCGTTTGTTGGGTGCGGGCCACACCGCTATCCATGCCTTGCAGCACGGTTTGCAGAAATTGATCGGCTTCTTGCGTGCTATGGGTGATGCCGACGACCATCTGCTGAATTTGCTGGGTCGCTTCGCTGGTGCGGGCGGCCAGTTTGCGCACTTCGTCGGCCACCACGGCAAAGCCCCGACCCTGCTCGCCCGCTCGGGCGGCTTCCACGGCGGCGTTGAGGGAGAGTAAGTGCGTTTGCATGGCTACGTTCTTAATCATGGACAGGATGCCGTCAATGGCGGCAGTGTGCTGGCGGACTTCGCCAAAACGGACATCCAGGCCATGGGCAGAACTGCCCAGGGCGGTGATTTGCTCTGTTGTCTCGCGCAGCAAGCGGTCGCCATCGAGTGCCAGCTCGTACATGGATTGCACTTGCTGGCGAGAGATGTCGGCCGATTGCACCACCGTCTCGACGCTTTCAGACAAGCCATGCACGCTCTGATCCAGGGCCTGCAGGCTGCTCTCTTGCGTGCGAGAAAAAGCCACCACCCGGGTGAAGGAGGACAGCATGCTCGCGTTATTGACAATCACGTCCAGCGCGTGCTGGTCGATCTGTGCCAATACGGTCTGGCGAGAAGCGCCCCGGCGGTTGCGCCACCGAAGTCTTCCACGACTGCACCAGGCCACCAGGGCCACCAAGGCCATTCCGCACAGCAGGCCCAGCGCAAAGCCAAGCCCTGTAGCGGGGTTCCACCATGCGAGCATGTTCATTGGAGGCACTCCTGGTTCAAGGGTTGATCAAGGGTTGAGCGTGGTGGCCCAGGTCAGCACCGCGCTGGGGCAGTGCTGACGTTGCTTTGCAAGCAGGTTATGCAGGCAGGGCAATGCCACGTTCGCGGGCCATGGTCAGGGCGGTGTCTTCAATCATGTCTTCCTGACCACCCACCATGCCACGGCGGCCCAGCTCGACCAGCAGATCGCGCGCCGGAATGCCGTACTTCTTCTCAGCACGCTTGGCAAACAGCAAGAAGCTGCCATACACCCCGGCGTAGCCCAGCGTGAGCGCGTCGCGGTCGATGCGGATAGGGAAGTCCATCAAGGGTACGACCAGGTCTTCGGCCACGTCTTGGATCTTCCACACGTCCACCCCGGTTTGGATGCCCATGCGGTCGAGAACGGCCACCAGCACTTCCATCGGGGTGTTGCCTGCGCCAGCGCCCAGGCCAGCAGCAGCGGCATCAATGCGGTTGGCACCGGCCTCGATGGCGGCCACGCTGTTGGCTACGCCCATGGCGAGGTTGTGGTGGCCGTGAAAGCCCAGCTCGGTCTCGGGCTTCAGGGCATCGCGCACGGCAGCGATGCGCTCTTTCACCTGGTCGGGCAGCAGGTAGCCGGCCGAGTCGGTGACGTAGATGCAGTTAGCACCGTAGCCTTCCATCAGCTTGGCTTGTTTGATGAGACCGGCAGAATCGCTCATGTGCGCCATCATCAGAAAGCCGACGGTGTCCATGTCCAGTTTGCGGGCCATGGTGATGTGCTGCTCGCTCACATCGGCCTCGGTGCAGTGGGTGGCCACGCGGATGGTGTGCACACCCAGGCCATGGGCCATTTTGAGGTGATCGACGGTGCCGATGCCCGGCAGCAGCAGGGCCGAGACTTTGGCCTGTTTCATTAGCGGGATGACGGTGCTCAAATACTCTTCGTCGCTGTGCGCCGGAAAGCCGTAGTTCACCGAAGCGCCGCCCAGGCCATCGCCGTGGGTGACCTCGATGAGTGGGATGCCTGCAGCGTCCAGCCCCTGGGCCACGGACTTCATTTGCTCCAAGGTCATCAGGTGGCGCTTGGGGTGCATGCCGTCGCGTCATGTCGTGCAGGGTGATTTTTTGTGTCATGTCAAAACTCCTTAGGCGGCTTGCAAGGTGAGCGTGCCGGCCAAAATTTCTTCGGCAAACATTTCGGCGGTGCGCGCGGCAGCGGCGGTCATGATGTCCAGGTTGCCGGCGTACTTGGGCAGGTAGTCGCCCAGGCCTTCAACCTCCAGAAAGACCGAGACGCGGTTGCCGTCAAACACCGGGCCGTTGACCAGCTTGTAGCCGGGCACGTACTTTTGCACTTCGGCCAGCATGTCGTGAATGCTCTTGGTGATGGCTTCGCGGTCGGGCTCGCCTTCCACCAGGCAGTGCACGGTGTCGCGCATGATCAGCGGTGGATCGGCCGGGTTGATGATGATGATGGCCTTGCCCTTTGGCGCCGCCCACCTTCTCAATGGCACCGGCGGTGGTGCGGGTGAACTCGTCGATGTTCTTGCGCGTGCCGGGGCCCGCCGAGCGGCTGGAGACGGTGGCGACGATCTCGCCATACGCCACAGGCTGCACGCGGCTCACCGCTGCGACCATGGGGATGGTGGCCTGGCCACCGCAGGTGACCATGTTGACGTTCATCTCGGCCTTGCCCACGTGCTCCTTCAGGTTGACGGGCGGCACGCAGAACGGGCCGATGGCCGCAGGCGTGAGGTCGATCATGAGGGCGCCCTGCGCGTTGACCTTGCGCGAGTTCTCGGCGTGCACGTAGGCGCTGGTGGCGTCGAAGACGATTTGCACGCCGTCTGCCTTCATGTAGGGGATCAGGCCATCCACGCCTTCGTGGGTGGTTTTGATGCCCATCTCACGGGCACGCTTCAAGCCGTCCGATTCGGGGTCGATACCCACCATCCACACGGGTTCGAGCACGGGGCTGCGCTGCAGCTTGGCCAGCAGGTCGGTGCCGATGTTACCGGGGCCGATCAGGGCACATTTGATTTTGGGTCATAAGAAGTCCTTTGGAAAAAGGGTCAGCAAATCGAAGACAGGATGCCGCCCTCAACCCGCAGCGCTGCACCATTGGTGGCGGAGGATCGGGGGCTGCACACATAGGCCACTAGTGCGGCAACCTCGGAAGGTTCGATGAAGCGGCGCAGCAGCGAGGTGGGGCGTGCCTGGGCGAAAAAGCGCCGCTCGGCCTCGGCCAGATCCACGCCCTGGTCGGCAGCCAGCTTGGCGAAAAAGTCGCCCACTCCCTCAGTGCTGGTGGGGCCGGGCAGCACGGCATTGACCGTCACGCCCGTGCCTGCGCAGTGCTGCGCCAGCCCGCGTGAGACGGACAGCTGTGCTGCCTTGCTCATGCCGTAATGCACCATTTCGGTGGGGGATTCACGCCGGACTCGCTGTTAATGAACACGATCCGGCCCCAGCCTGCGGCCTGCATGGCGGGCAGCAGTGCGCGGCTTAGGCGCACGCCACTCATCACGTTGGCATCAAAAAGCGCTGCCACTGGGCATCGTCGATGGCCCCGAAGGGCTGCGGATCGAAGATGCCGAAGTTGTTCACCAGAATGTCCACGCCCGCGCTGGCCTGGGCCAGCAGGTCGCAGCCGACGGCCGTGGCCACGTCGGCAGCCACGCCGCGCACCTGGGCCTGTGGCACGGCCGCCTGCAGGCGCTGCACGGCTTGGGCCACGCGCTCCTCGCTGCGGCCATTGAGCACGACGGCCACGCCTTCGCGTGCTAGTTCGGTGGCAATGGCAAAGCCAATGCCTGCGGTGGAGCCGGTGACCAGGGCGCGTTTGCCGCTGAGTTGCAAGTCCATGCCGCGCTCCTTAGAGGAAACGCACCGAGCAACCGCCGATGCCGCCGATGGTCACACGCAGGTTGTCGCCCGCTTGCACAGGCACCATGATGCCCAGCGAACCCGACAGCACCACTTCACCGGCTTCCAGCGCAATGCCCAGGCGGCCCAGCGTGTTGGCCAGCCAGGCCACGGCGTTGGCGGGGTGGCCCAGGGCCGCAGCGCCAGCACCGGTGGCAACGATCTCGCCATTCTTTTCCAGTACCATGCCGCAGGTGCCCAAGTCCACGTCGCGCGGATCGACCAGGCGGTCGCCCAGCACGAACACGCCGCAGCTGGCGTTGTCAGCCACGGTGTCTTGAATCTTGATTTTCCAGTCGCGGATGCGCGAATCCACGATTTCAAAGCAGGCCATCACGCCCTCGGTGGCGGCCAGCACGTCGGCCGCCGTCACGCCGGGGCCCTTGAGGGTTTTCTTCAGCACGAAGGCAATCTCGCCCTCGGCCTTGGGTTGGATCAGCGTGTTGGCGGGCACGGCCTCGCCTTCGTTGAACACCATGCCGTCGGTGAGCCAGCCAAAGTCGGGCTGGAACACGCCCAGCATGTTCATCACGGCCTGGCTGGTCACGCCAATTTTCTTGCCGACCACTTTTTCACCAGCGGCCAAGCGGCGCGCCAGCATTTTTGCTGGATGGCGTAGGCGTCTTCAATGGTGATGTCGGCATGGAGGTTGGTCAGCGGCTCCAGCGTTTGGCGCTGCGTCAGGGCCTGGTACAGCTCGTCGCCCAGTTGTTCGATCAAGGCAGGGGTCATGGTCATGGGGGTTCCTTTGGCGAGGGTGTTCAGAAAAGTCGTTCAGGGCCGCAGCGGCAGCGGCTCGTCGGGGTGCGCTTCAGCAAGGAAGTCGCCCACCAGGCGGGCAAAGCGCGCGGCGTGTTCAATTTGCGTCCAGTGGCCGCATTGGCCATAGACGTGCAGTTGGGAGCGCTGAATCCAGCTGGACAAGGTCAGCGAGGTGCTCAGCGGGATCACGCGGTCTTCGCGGCCATGGATGACCAGGGCTTGGTGCGGCAGGGCACGGATGTCGGCCTCGGCGCTGGCCAGGGCTTCAATCCAGCGCTGGCGCGGGGCGGGGAACATGGCGGCGAACGATTCTTGAAAGCCGGGGCGGATGCTGGCCTCAAAGCGCAGGCGCGCCAGGTCGTCGCTCATCAGGCCTTGGTCGAAGGCGAAGTAGTCCATGATGGCGCGCATGTTCTCTACCGAGGGGGTAGCCCCACACGGCGTCCAGCCCCTCGGTCAGGGAAGGAGACACCGGCACTGCCCATCAGCACCAAGCGGCGCACGCGCTCGGGGTGGGCAATGGCCAGCGCCAGCGACAGGCCGCCGCCAAACGAGTTGCCCACCAGGTCGGTGCGCTCAATGCCTAGGGCATCGAGCAGGCCCACAGCCTGGCGCACCCAGGCGTCCATGCTGTAGACAAAGCCTTGCGGGCGCTCCGAGTAGCCAAAGCCCACCATGTCGGGCGCAATCACGCGGGCGTTCTGCGCCAGCGCGGGCATCACCAGGCGCCAGTTGGCCCAGGCAGAAACACCCGGCCCCGAGCCGTGGATGAGCAGCACGGGCGCGCCCTGGCCACCACTGTCGTGGTAGTTGGTGCGAATGCCCGCTGCTTCGATGCTGTGCCCGATCTCGGGGTTGGACGATGTATTGCTCATGTGAAACTGTCTCCTTGCTATTTTTATAAGAGCTACTCGCGCTTGCCTGGCAAGCGCGAGAGGCCGATTTGGCTTAGAACTTCACCATCACGTTGCGCAGCTCGGTATAAAACTCGAGCGAGTGCACACCGCCTTCGCGGCCGATGCCCGATTGGAGCCGCCAAACGGCGTGCGCAGGTCGCGCAGGAACCAGGCGTTGATCCAGCACAGGCCCACTTCGATCTGGTGCGCCAGGCGGTTGGCGCGCGCAATGTCTTGCGTGAAGATGGCCGTGGCCAGGCCGTAGCGGTTGGCGTTGACCTTGCCCAGCACTTCCTCTTCGCTGTCGAAGGGGCTGATGTGGCAGCAGGGGCCAAAAATTTCTTCGGTCACCACGGTGGCGGTTTCGGGCAGGCCGGTCCAGATGGTGGGTTGCACCCAGGAGCCATCCTTCAGCGCGTCGGGCATGTCGGGGATGCCGCCGCCGGTGACGATGGTGGCGCCTTCGTCCTTGGCTGTCTTGCCCAGCACCTTGGCCTGGTGCTTCTTGCTGATCAGCGGGCCAATCTTGGTGTCGTGATCAAACGGCAGGCCGGGCTTCATGGCTTCGGCGCGCTCTTTCAGGGCAGCCACCACTTTGTCGAAGATGGGTCGCTCGACGTACACGCGCTCGGTGCCCAGGCAGACCTGGCCAGCGTTTTCAAAGCACGAGCGCGTCAGCGTATCGATGGTTACCTGGAAGTCGCAATCAGCAAACACCACGGCGGCGTTCTTGCCGCCCATTTCCAGCGACACGGGGCGCACGCCATCGGCAGCGGCCTTCATGATGGCGGTACCGGTGCGCGTCTCGCCGGTGAAGGTAATGCCGTTCACGCCGGGGTGCTTGGTCAAAAATTCACCGGCCGAGGCAGGGCCAAAGCCGTGCACCACGTTGTACACGCCCTTGGGCATGCCCACAGCGTTCATCACCTCGCCCAGCAGCGTGGCGGTAGCGGGGTTTCTTCGCTGGGCTTGACGACCACGGTGTTGCCGCAGGCCAGGGCCGGGCCCACCTTCCAGGTCATCAGCAGCAGCGGCAGGTTCCAGGGGCAGACCACGGCAATCACGCCGCGCGGCACGCGCACGCCGTAGCTCAATGCCGTCTTGCCGTCGGGCGTGCGCATGTTGAACGACTCGGTGGCCGTGCTCTTGATGGTGTCGATGAAGATCTGGAAGTTGGCGGCGCCGCGCGGAATGTCCACGTGCGAGGCCAGGTGGTGCGGCTTGCCGGTGTCGGCAATTTCGGCCTGCAAAAAGTCGTCGAAGCGGCGGTTGATCTCACCGGCCACGGCGTCCAGCAGCTTGCAGCGCTCGGCCACCGACAGGCGGCCCCAGTCGCCCTTGAGCGCGGCGCGCGCGGCGGCCACGGCGGCATCGACCTCGGCCTGCCCCGCTTCGTAAATATTGCCGATGACGCTGCCGTTCACCGGGTTGATGTCCTGGAAGGTCTTGCCGCTGGCGTTGCGAACATATTCGCCGTTGATGAAATTCAGAAACTCTTTCATGGTGTTACCTTGCTATGGAAATGTTGAACAACGCTGCGGCTTGTCCGGGATGCCGGGCATCCTCAGCAATCCAGCCCCAGCGCGGCCAGCGCGGCGCGGGCACAGATTTCGTCCTGCTCGGCGCTGCCGCCGGACACGCCAATGCCGCCGATCAGCGCCCCGCCCTCACGCATGGGCAGGCCGCCGCCAAAAACCACGTTGCGCGGGCGCGTGGGCATGCCCAGGCGCAGCGCTTCGTCGCCCTGCAAAATGCCGGCCCACTGCGCCGTGGCAAAGCCAAAGCCGGCGCTGGTGTAGGCCTTGTCGATGGCAATGTCCACCGAATGCAAAAACGCCCCCGGCATGCGCAGAAAGGCCGCCAGCACGCCCGATGCGTCGGTCACGGCGACATTGATGCGGATGCCCAGCTCGCCCGCCTTGGCCACCGCTGCAACCACGGCCGCGTTGGCGGCCTCGGCAGTGATGGCGCGTTGTTCAACGCTGTGTTGTGCCATTGCCGCCTGCTCCTTTAGGTCACCACGCTCAGGAAAGCGTCGTTGAGCTTGCGGTCGTGATAGAAGATGCCGCGGCCCACGTTCTCCCAGCTCCAGGTGATGGGGTGCATGTCGGGGTAGTGGTCGTAGCCGCCGCAGAAGGTCTCCAGCCGGTTGCCGCTGGGGTCGAAGAAGTAGATCGTCGTGCCCTGCGTGACGCCGTGGCGCGTGGGGCCGATGTCGATCGAGACGCGGTTGATGCTCATGATGTCGGCCGCGCGCAGCACGCTCTCCCAGCTGGGCATCTGGAACGACACATGGTGCAGCTTGCCGTCCTCGGGGCTGCGCACGAAGGCGATGTCGTGCGCCTTGGCGCTGCAGGTGATCCAGATGGCCAGGTCGGTCTTGCCGTCTTCCAGCTTCACGCGCTCGACCAGGGTGAAGCCCAGTACTTCGGTGAACAGCTTGAGGTTGCCTTCGATGTCGCCGCCGTACAGCAGGCAGTGGTCCATGCGGATGGGGCGAATGCCAGGGCCGTCGAGCACGTCCACATCGGGGTCGAAGTAGCCGATGCCGTTGCCCACGTCGGTTTTCTCGGCGTACAGCTCGACGGTGTGGCCCGTGGGGATCTGGAAGCGCACGCGCTCGCCGGTCTCCAGCAGCTCACCGGCGGGGATGCGCTCGGTTTTCACGCCGAAGGCTTGCAGCTTTGTCGAAGTCTTCCAGCGTGGCCTTGTCCAGCACCTTGAAGGCAAACAGGTCGATACCCGCCTGGTCGGCCTGGCGCAGGATCACGCTGTTGTGATCGCGCTCGGCGCGGGTTTTGAAATAGGCGCGGCCCTGGCTGTCGCGGCCCATGGGCACCAGGCCCATGACCTCGGTGTACCACTTGACCGATTCCTCCAGATCCAGCACGCGGATTTGTGCGTGTCCTGGGCGCAAAACGCCGGTTAATGCCATGGTGGGTCTCCTTTGATGGGGTTCACGGGTGGGTTGACGGGGCGCCGCCAGCGGGCGGCAGACGTTCTTTTCATTGCACCCACGACCTGCAGACGCAGGTCGCTGGTCGGGTAGATGCGGCACGACAGTACGCAGCCAGCGGCTTCTTCCTCGGCACTGACATGCGCGCGGCTCATCACGCGGCGCGCGTACTGGCCTTCCAGGATGTGCACCTTGCACACGCCGCAGCCGCCCTGCCGGCAGCCCACGGGAATGCCTTTTTGCCCAACGCTTCCATGCCTTCCAGCACGGAGCGACCGCCGACGCAGCTGTACTGCTCGCCGGTGTCTTCGATGCTGACGACAAATTTCTGCATGGTGGTGTGTCGCTTACGCGGTGCCTTTAAAAACCAGCAATTGCGAGCCAGGAAGCAACGATAGAAAGACATTTCAATACCGTCCAATACCATTTTTGCCCACCCTCAATACCGTTTTGGCATTTATTAGGGTTTCCCTTGATTTTTGTGATAGGGCGATTTCAACGCTTGGCGTGCAGCCAGGAATGCAGCCAGCGCGTCAGGCGCGGCGCCACCACCCAGGTCATGATCAGCACGACCAGCACGGTAATGACCATCACGCGCGGCACCAGGTACCAGTCGGCCATCAGCGGCGCAATGGTCAGAAACAGCAGCAGCACGGTAGGAAAAATGCCCAGCCAGGTCACGGTGGCCACCTTCCAGCGCGGCGGCGCGGGGCGGGTGGTGCTGTTGGGGGCGGCAAACCAGTAGTCCAGGCCGGTAACCCGGTGCAGCTGCTGCTGCCCCACGGTGTGCGGCAGCACCTGGGCCAGCCAGTGCGCGCGCTCGGCGGAGTTTTGCCAGGCGGCCAGGTGGGCTTCGTTATCGAACGCAAAAACGACGTGGTAGAGCAGCGGCTCGGTGCTGCCGTCCGCAGCAAGCGATTCGCCCGGGGTGTCGCTGTCACCGGGTCGGATGACCTGGCCGCCCAGGTGCCCGGCAAACCCTTCGGCAGCGGCCAGCATGCCTTGGATGGCCACCTCAAACGCCGCCACCGACGCGGGCGCCACGCGGCGGGCAATCAGCACGGTGACCACACGGCGGGAAGCGTCGGACACTGCACCGCGGGCGGTCGCCGAAGGGGAAGTGTGGGAGGCGGGAGAGGCGGGTGAAGAAGCCGTCATTCGGTGTCCTTGAAAAGCTGCGCCACTCGGCAAGCAGGCCATGCCCGCGATGATGGGACGCCCTCCCGATACCTTCCAATACTGTTTTTTGCGGTATCCCATACCATTTCAGCATCTTTACAGCACGGACGGGAGCCCCCATGGATTTGCGTGACCTGCGCCACTTTCTTGCCGTGGCCGAAGAGGGCCACATTGGCCGTGCGGCGGCCCGCCTGCATTTGTCGCAGCCGCCGCTGACGCGCCACATCCAGGCGCTGGAAGAAAAATCGGCGTGCCGCTGTTTGTGCGCACCCCCAAAGGCATGCAGCTCACCGACGCCGGCCACACCTTGCTGCAGGAAACCCCCAACTGCTCGCGCTGGCACAGCAGGCGCTGGAGCGCACGCGACTGGCAGGCCAGGGCCTGATCGGGCAGCTGGATGTGGGGCTGTTCGGCTCGGGCGTGCTGGATGTGATCCCACGCATCCTGGCGCGCTTTCACGAGGAGCGCCCCGAAGTCAAAATTGTTTTGCATAACCTGACCAAAGACGCCCAGCTGCAGGCGCTGCGCGAGCGGCGCATCAGCGTGGGCTTTAACCGTCTGGTGCCGCAAGAGGCCGACATCAGCATCGAAACCGTTCTGCACGAGCCGCTGGTGGTGGCCCTGGCGGCCAGCCACCCGCTGGCGGTGCGCCCCTCGCTGCGCCTGTCCGACCTGGAGGGCATGCCGCTCATCCTCTACCCCAACGTGCCCCTGCGCGGTCTGGCACAGGAGGTGACGGACGCTTTCCGCGCCGAGGGCGTCCCCTGCGCGTCGAGCAGGAGGTGCAGGACGTAGTGACCGCCGTGGCGCTGGTGGCGGGCGGCTTTGGCTGCTGCATCACCACCCGCTCGGCCACCAGCTTGCGCCTGCCCGGCGTGACCTACCGGCCGCTGCGCTCGCGCCACCTGAGCGACATCGAGCTCAGCTGCCTGTACCGCAGCGATGACCCTTCCCCGTGCTGGGGGCATTTCTGGACGTGGTGCGCGCCTTTGCACAAGTGCGCGCCGCTGCGCCGGGGTAGCCGCCTGCGGCAGCGCTCACCGCTCACCGCTCAGAAGGCTTTTACGAGCGAGAAGCGCAGCAGAGAGCCCTTGGGCTGCGCGCCGGTGCCGGCCTCGGCGCTCAGCTCCTTGTAGAGCGCGCCCTTCAGGAACATGCCCGCGCCAGGCACGGGATAGACCACCTCGGCGCCCAGCGCGTGGCGCGATGCCTTGTGGGTGCTGGCGCCCGGCCCGCTGTCTTCGCTGGTCTGCCACTGGCTGTAGCCCACCAGCCCCGCCTGCCAGGCGCCGAAGGACTTGCCCAGGCCCCATTCCAGCGTGATCTGGTTGCCAGGGCGCATGCCCGCGCCGTTCTTGCCGTTGCGCTCGAAGCGCATCAGCCCCGAACCCGACCAGGTCTTGGCGCCGTCGAAGTAGTAGGTCAGGCCGCCCGTGAGCATGGTGCTCTTGAAGCCCTTGCCCGGGGAGGCGGGGTCGCTGGTGCTGGCGGTGTCGAACCACATGCCCGCGGCCGCCACGGCGTCCCACTGGGGGCCATGCCAGCCCAGCACCAGCGGCCCCAGATACACGTCGCCCACGCCCGAGCGGGTGTCGGAGATGCCCGCCGCGTTGATGGTGAGCGAAGTGCGCATCAGGGGCACGATGGCCTCCATGCCGTAGTCGGCGCCCAGCAGCTTGTGCTGCGTGACCCAGACGAAGCGGTTGGCAGCGCCGAGACGGTGCCGCGGTTGTGCCCCGGCAGGTTGCTCTTGGTGCCTGGCGCGCGGAAATCGTCGATGTCGTAGTTGAGGAGATAGCCCAGGTAGTAGAAGCCGGGCGGCGGCACGCTCGCCGCCTGCATCCCTCGACGCCGGGCACGTAGTGCCCTCGGCCTGAGCCAGCGGCGCGGCCAGACCGCCTGCCAGGGCAAGCGCGGCAATGACCCTGTGTTTTTCATGCTGTGTTCCTTGTGCATGGATGCGCGCCCGATCAGGTATAGACGTCCGTGAAGGACGGCACCAGGTCACCCGTGTGATAGAAGATCCCTCTGCCCATCTTGTCCTCGCTCCAGGTGGTCACTGGGCGGTCGGGCTGCGCCAGGTAGCCCAGTCCGGCAAAGGTTTCGTTGCGGTTGCCGCTGGGGTCGAAGAAATAAATGGTCTCGCCGCGCGTGATGCCGTGGCGCGTAGGGGCCACGTCGATCTTGACCTTCTTCTTGGCCATGACGTCGGCGGACTTGAGCACGTCGTGCCACGAATCCAGGAAAAACGCGATGTGGTGCAGGCCGCTGACAGGGCCGCCCACAAAGGCGATGTCGTGTGGCGTGGACGTGCGCGCCATCCAGGTGGCGGCCTGCATGTCGCCCTGGGGGCCCACCAGCACCTGCTCGGTCAAGAAAAAGTCCAGGCATTCCTTCATGAAACGCGTGTTGTCCTGCACGGTGTTGATGCCGGCCTCGGGGTTCATCTCGCACATCAGCAGCAGGTGGTCGAGCCAGTGCGCGCCCGCGCCCCGGACACCGTCGGGCCACGGGTCGGGATTGACAGTGCCCACATCGGTGCCCACGTATTCCTTCATGGCGTACAGGCGCATTTCGTGGCCGCTGGGCAGGTTGAACTGCAGCATGCGGCCGGTGGAGGGCAGCGTGCCTTCAGGCAGCAGCGTGGTCTTGATGCCCCAGGCCTCGATGCGTGCCTGCAGCGCGTCCAGATCCTCGTCTTTCTCCACCTTGTAGGCAACGTGGTTCAGGCCCGCCCGGTCGCTGGGGGTCAGGATGATGGAGTATTTGTCCCACTCGTCCCAGCATTTCAGGTAGACGTTGCCCGCACTGTCCTTCATGACGGTCTTGAGGCCCAGGACCTCTTCGTAGTGCTTGACGGCAGCAGCGATATCCATGACCCGCAGGCTCGCGTGGCCGATTCTCAGTACACCCATTTCATGTCTCCTCTTGGTTGATAAATCTTCAATGACTCAATTGGCTGGACGTTGCGCCACCGAGGCGGCACTGCCCAGAAACGGTTTGCGCAATCGGGCGGCCACTTCCAGGCACACCGCCTGGGTGGGCGCCACGCGGCAGGCCAGCGTGTAGCCGTTGGCTTCTTCTTCGGTGCTGACATGCGCACGGCTGACGGGTCCGAGCGACTGCACCGCACCCTCCACAATGCGCACCTTGCAGACCCCGCAGCCACCATTGACGCACCCGGCTGGAATGCCCTTGCGGCCCAGCCGCAACATGCCGGCGAGCAGACTTTCGTTGGTGGCGCAGTCAAAACAGTCGCCGGTCTGCGACACGCTGACACGCACTTGCTGGCAGGTGGTGGCACCCATGGCTCCTAGATGGTCCGGAACAACGGGCTGCGCGCCTGCTGCGCATCGGCTGCCGAGAGGAATTTCTCGGTGTAGATGTCGCGCTCGAAAAGGCGCCCCTGCATCAGCGTTCCGATGCACGCTTCGATCATGGGCGGCGGCCCGCAGAGGTATGCCTTGTGACCGGTGAAGCTGCCGCCAAAGTGCGCCCTGGCCGCTTCATGCACAAAGCCGCGCGCACCGTCCCAGCCATCGCTGTCGGCAGCTTCCGACAGCGCGGGCACGTAGGTGAAATGCGGGTGGCGCGCCGCCAGGGCGCGAAACTCGGCGTCGTAATAAAGCTCCTGCGCTGCGCTGGCCATAGACCAGCGTGATGGGCTGCGTGCAACCGCTGGCCAGCAGATCCAGAATCATGGCGCGCGGACTCGACAGGCCCGAGCCGCCGGCCATGAACACCATCGGCATGGCGGCCGAGCGGCGCACAAAAAGCGCCCATACGGCCCGGTCAGCTGCAACCGGTCGCCCACGTTGAGCGATTCGTGCAGCCAGGTGGTGCCCGCACCGCCGGGCACCCGGCGCACATTCAGCTCGATCTCGCTGCTCTGGCCGCCGGCTTGCGGGGCATTGGCAATCGAGAACGCACGGCCCCCTTCCACGCCGGGAATCTGCACCTGCACATACTGCCCCGCCTGGTAGCGGATGGGCTGGTTCAGACGCAAATGCAGCGCCTTGATGGTTGGCGTGAGCTGCTCGATGCGCGCCACCGTGGCTTCAAAGTCGCGCATGGGGATGATCTGTGCATCGGGCTCGTCGTCGATATCGGCCTCAATGGTGGCGTCCGACTGCAGCGTGGCGCAGCAGGCGAGGGTCTTGCCGTCGTCGCGCTCCATCTCCAGCAGCGCAAAGGGGTTGGCGGCACCGTGGTCCACCTCGCCGTCGGATACCTGCACCTTGCAGGTGCCGCACAGGCCGTGGCCGCAGGCGTGGGGAATGTAGATGCCCTGGCGCAGCGCGGCGGTCGAGCAGGGTCTGGCCCTCTTCGACGTCGATCGTTGCGCCCAAGGGCTCGATGGTCAGTTGGTAGGTCATGGCATGGACGCGGGGCCGGGGGTAGCCCCGGGCTTCACCGAATGGGACTTAGCTGCACGTACCCTGGATGCCGGTCAGGCCCGGGGTGCGAAAACGGATCGCGTCCTTGTGCTGAAGGCCATTGGCCTGCAGCGACTTGGCCGGATCGGGCGTCCACGGCTGGCCGGACTTGAACCACTCGACCTGGGACCAGTCGATCTTGGCAAAGTCGGGGTGCTCGCCGTACACGCCGGGCAGCACGCCCTGGGCCAGCGCGCCGAACGGGGTATCCGGCGGCAACGGCAGGCAGACCGGTGATGCAAACATCAGGTGATCCTCCCAGCCGATGTAGAGCAGCGGTGCGGGGAAGTTCTCGCGCCGGTCGCGGGCGGGAAAGTCGTAGGGTTTGACAGCAACGACGCTCATGCCTTGTCTCCTTGAACAGCATCACCACGCCAGGCGGCAAAGTTCTTCTGGTCTTCCGAGCCTTCAAAGTCGAGGTTGTCCCGGCCCACCTTCAGGTCGTAGTAGTCCATCACGGCAGCCATCGGGTCAAAGCCCTCCACCGTCGGGTCGGTGCCCTCGGGGAAGCAGTTGCCCTGGTAAATCTGGTGCACGGGCAGCCAGGCTTGCGAATATTTCTCGGGCTCGTCGTCAAAAATTTCTTTGCAACCGTCGCTGCAGAAGTGGTACTTGTCGCCGTGGTAGTCGGACTCGCGGTAGCAGATCTTGGTCGGATCGCCGGGCTCGGTAAAGAACATGGGGACCTGGCAGATGGTGCACAGCATGGGCAGCGTCTTGTTGTAAAAGCGCTTGCCCTGTTGCTGCTGCGCGTGGAAATGCTCGAAGCGCGGCCGGTAGTACTTGTCGAAGGTGTCGGGGTACTTTTCGCTCAGCCACTGCATCTCGTCTTCCTTGGGAATCCAGGTGTGGAAGGGCGCAGCAGCCGCATAGTTGTAGAAGGTATTCCAGGCCTGGTGGCTGATGTGGTCTTTGCCGGCGCACGCCTCCTTCCAGCCCTTGGGTTCGCGGATGCCATAGCGGGCCAGATCGCGGAACAGCGCGCCACCGTTTTCCTCGGCGTACATCTCCCAGGCCTCCTTCCAGCTCATCACGCGCTTGGGCAGCATGTAGTCCTGCATCATGGCCACGATGGTCAGCAGGCGGTAGCCGCGCCAGAGCCACTTGTCGATCCACTTCTGCACGATCGGCACGTTGGCCGGGTCCTGCTCGAGCATGAACTTGATGCACTCGATGCCCAGGGTCATGTGACGCGATTCGTCGGACTGGGCCGAGAAGCCAAACGTCACGGTGCTCATGTCGCCGTTGTGGGCGGCGCCGGACATGAAGGGCACGAACACCAGGTTGGTCAGCACGTACTCGAACGAGAAGCTCACGGCGGTGAGGAACTCGAACGGCCCTGCGGTGGAGGCGTCTTCAAAAAACGACTTGGGCACGGACAGGTACCACACACGGTCAAACATGTGGGGTGCCTGGTGCAGGCCATTGAAATACTTGTTGTAGTGCGACAGGGCGTGGGTTTCGGTCTGGCAGTGGCGCAGCTCGTCAATGGACTGCATCTGCGCGGCAACGCGGGCACCGGCACCGGTGAAGTGGCGGCCCACATGGGCAAAGCCGCGGTGCGCGAGGTACTCTATCGGGGTCACGGCCTGGAAGAAGATCTTGATCGCATTCACATAGCGCGCATCCGAAATACCCAGCTGGCCATTGTTCTGCGCAAAGGCCTCGATCACGGCATAGAGCTTCTTTTCCTTCTCGCCCTGGTATTTCCAGTAGGCGTCCATGGTCAGGCGAAACGGGTCTTCCCATTTATCCCAGTCGTGGATCTTGATGCCTTCGTATTTGTCGAACGGGAACACCTTGTCCATCGGTTGGTAGGTAGTGTCCCAGGCCAGATCGCGCGTCATGGCGATGTGGCGTTCTTTCAGGCCGAGCTTCTTTTTGGTAACGGGTGCGTCCATGGTGTTATCTCCTGGTGGTTGCGGCAATAAATCGGGGGTGGCGGCTGCTTTAGCGCAGCCAGCTCAACGACAACTCGTCGTCGTCTTCATTGATGTAGCCTGAGATCGTGACCAGATTGACGTGAATCTGTTGCAGGTCAAAACGCTGGCCGGTTTGCTCTTCGATGCTCTCGCGGCGCACTACCAAGCGGCCGGGGGCGTCGATCTTGACCAAACCGGGCGAATGCACGGCAGTGGCTTCGGGGTTGTCGGCCAAGATGGCATCGACAATCGGGCGCGATTCTTCGTTGTCTTGGAAGGCAATGAAAACTTTAGAAACGGGTTCGGTCATCACAAACTTTCTCAGAGGGTTAGACCGGCCTTGCGGGCGCGGGTGTTGAGGGTTTCGCGCACGGCCAGCAGGGCTTCGGCACCGGCAGCGCCCAAGGCCATCTCTGCCACCGGCGCCAGCGCGGCCTGCGCACTGTCGGCATAGGTCTTGAACCAGCCGGTAATCAGCGCGCGGTTGTCGTCCGATGCGGCGGCGGCCACTTTGATGACCGCGTCCACCCAGCGTGCGCTCTCGTCATGCCATTCGGGCATGAAGGCCGTGAGCATGGCCACCGCCGTACCGCCCTGCACCGCAAGGTGGTCGTCCACGAAATGCGTGTAGATCAGCGGGTACAGCAGACCGTCGAGCGCCAGGTTCTGCGCCACAAACAGCTCGAACGGGTCGTTGACGACCAGCGTGTCCTCCACCAGCTTGCGCAGTCCCTGCCAGCGCGGGTCCTGCAGCCAGTCGTTCTTGCCGGCTTCCAGTGCGCCGGGCTCCCCAGCGCCAGGCCCAGGCGGGTCAGGTACTGGGCCACGCCTAGCTGGTCCATGGCGTGCATCATGGCCGGGGCGGTAAAGGCCGTTCCATAGCCGCGTGCACACACCTGGCAATTGTTCATGTTGGCGCCCCAGGCCGCGTGGCGCAGCGGCATGAGCACCTCGCAGGCTGCGGCGCGCTGCGCGTCGGGAATCTTGTCGATCAGGCCGCGCGACTCGACAAACTGGTAGTTGGCCTCCATCGCCTCTTGCTGGCGCGCACGCGCCATGGTCCAGTTGGCGTAGTAATACTGGCGCGGGTCGCGCAGGGCATCCCAGTCAGCCAGTTTGACGGCCGTGCGGCCAGCATCAAACAGCTCGAATTCGGGCTCCCAGGTCGGGCGGTAATGGAAGTTCGCGGCGTTCTGAATGCCCAGCGTGGCTTCAAGGTAGCGCGACGCGGGCTTGTCGCCCGTGTAGGCCGCCACGCGGGCGAAGGTGTTGCGCAGCGGCTGAATTTCGCGCGCCTGCAAGTCGATGTTCATGGGGCTTATCTCCTGGTCGTGGTTGTTGGGGCAGGGCTCAGTCATCCAGGTGGCGCACGCGGTGCGCCGCGCAAAAGGCATCGAATGCCGGTTCAGGGAGCATCAGCTCCACCGACAGCTCGGGCCATCCGATCGAGAAAGCAAACTCGACAAAGCCGTTGTCGCGGCGGCCCAGCACGCGCACAAACCGCTGCGACAGATCGCAGACGGGTTGCGGGGTGGCAGATGCGTCGGTGGCAATGGCGGTGTGGGTCATGACGGTCTCCTTTTCGGTTTTGCGCCATCTGTTTTGCACGGGCCATGCCAATGCTGGCGTTTTGCGCGCAAATATCGATAAATCCAGGGTTAATCCCTAGCAAATCGCGTCAAAGAGGCCCGCCCGCAGGTTGGTAGCCGCCGGCTGCGGCACCCGCGGACAGCCCGGAGCCGCGATTGCTGCACAGCAGCATGATGTTTTGATGAGACCCAGGGGTCAGCCAGTTCATGAAATGATGAAAAACCTCCCCGGGTCGATCCCGATGGACGACCACCCGCTGTTTATCGATACTTTTTCATGCCAGCCACCACCCTGCCCCCTACCCGTCCGACGCCGACTTGCGCCGGCTGGTGCACTTCTCGCCCGTCGATGGGCGCATCTGGCTGGCTGATCAGCGCATGCTGCTGGTACATGCGGCGGCCTTTCAGGCGTTGCGGCGCGAGCTGGTGGCCAGCCTGGGGCCGGAGCACGCCCGCCGCTTGCTGATGCGTGCGGGCTACGCATCGGGCGAGCGCGATGCGCTGCTGGCGCGCCAGGTGCGGCCGGGCGCATCGCTGTTCGACGCCTTTGCCGTAGGGCCGCAGCTGCACATGCTGGAAGGCGCTGTGCGCGTGCAGCCGAAGGTGTTCGAGCTGGACGAGGCGGCAAGCCACTTTCACGGCATCTTTCAGTGGGATCACAGCTGGGAGGCCGAGGTGCACCAGCGCGCCTGGGGCCCGCAAGGTGCGCCCGTGTGCTGGATGCTGCTGGGCTATGCCTCGGGCTACACCAGCGCGTTCTTTCGCCGCCCGGCCCTTTTCAAGGAAGTGCAGTGCACTGCCTGCGGCCACCCGCACTGCCTGATCGAGGGCCGCTTTGAGCACGAATGGCCCGACGGCGAGCAACTGGCGCGCGACTACGACCCCGACTCCATGCTGGTGCGCCTGGGCGAGCTGCAGTCGCAGGCGGATGCGCTACGCACCCAGCTACAGCCCGCGGACGACCAGGGCCCGCTGCTGGGACGCTCGCGCGCCTTCAACGACACCGTGGAGCTGCTGCGCAGGCCGCGCCCACGCAGGTCACCGTGCTGCTGACCGGCGAGACCGGCGTGGGCAAAGAGCGGCGCGCGCGCTGCACGCCATGGGCCCGCGCGCGACAAGCCCTTCGTGGCCGTCAACTGCGCGGCGCTGCCCGCCGATTTGATCGAAAGCGAGCTCTTCGGCGCCGAAAAAGGCGCCTACACCGGCGCCACCGCCGCGCGCGTGGGCCGCTTCGAGCGCGCGCACGGCGGCACCTTGCTGCTGGACGAGCTGGGCGAGCTGCCGCTACCCGCGCAGGCCAAGCTGCTGCGCGTGCTGCAGCAGGGCGAAGTGGAGCGCCTGGGCGGCACGCAGCCGCGCAAGGTGGACGTGCGCGTGATTGCCGCCACCAACGTCGATCTGGAAAAAGCCGTGGAGGAAGGGCGCTTTCGGCGCGACCTGCTCTACCGCCTGAACGTCTATCCCATCCGCATACCGGCGCTGCGCGAGCGCGCGGACGACATCGAACTGCTGGCCATGCACCTGCTGCAGCGCTACGCCGCCCTGCACGGCAAGCGCCTGGCGGGCTTCACTGACCTGGCCATGACCGCCATGCGCCAGCACGCCTGGCCCGGCAACGTGCGCGAGCTGGAAAACCTGGTCGAGCGCGGCGTGATCCTGGCGCCCAACGACGACCTGGTGGACGCCGCCATGCTTTTCCCCGCCTCCGCCACGCCCGCGGCGCACACCGTGAACGCCGTCGGCGCGCTGGAGAGCGAGGCGCACTGCCAGCAAAGCGCCAGTCTGTACGACACCCTGCAAGCCAGCGGCCTGACGCTGGACGCGCTCGAAGACGCGCTGATCCGCGAGGCCGTGGCGCGCGCAGGCGGCAACCTGGCCGCGGCGGCGCGCGCGCTGGGCCTGACGCGCCCGCAGCTGAGCTACCGCCTGTCGCGCCTGCAAGAGCGGCCGCTGGCGGCTTCGTGAGGCGCACACCAGCCCCGCATTGCCATGGCCAAACGCAGCTTTCACCCTTTGATTGCGCTGGCTGGCGGCCACGCCGCCGCCGATGCCAGCCTGCACGGCGCACCCTCGCGCACGCTGATCGAGCAAACCTACGCCACGCTGCGCAGCGACATCGTCGAGGGCCGCCTTGCGCCCGGCAGCAAGCTGCGCATCGAGCACCTGCGCACCCAGTACGAGGTGGGCGCGGGCACGCTGCGCGAGGCGCTCACGCGGCTGGTGAGCGACGCGCTGGTGACCGTGGAGGGGCAGCGCGGCTTTCGCGTGGCGCCCATCGCGCTGCAAGAGCTGGAAGACATCACCACGCTGCGCGTGCACATCGAGACCGACGCGCTGCGCCAGTCCATTCGCGCCGGTGATGCACAGTGGCGCGAAGCGCTTGCCGAGGCCTATGCGGCCATCTCGGCCGAAGAGCAGCCCATCGCGCCGCACCGCCGCCGCCAGTGGGAGCTGCTGAACGTGCGCTTTCATGAGGCGCTGCTGGCGGGCCACACCTCGCCCTGGACGGTGCGGGTGTTGCGCCTGCTGTCGCGCCACAGCGAGCGCTACCGCTTCTGCGCCATGGGCCTGCCGGGTGGTGTGCGCGATGTGCACGCCGAGCACACCGAAATCTTCGCGCTGGCCATGTCAGGCCAGGACGCCCGCGCCGCGCTGGCGCTGGAGGCACACATCCGCGCCACGCCCGATTTGCTGATCCGCGCCCTGCGCGAAGGCCGCGCCTTTTGCCGGGCTGCGCACCGCCGCAGCTTCAAGCCAAATCAGCCACCAGCGCTTGACTGACAAGCGCCAACAGCTATCAATAAAGAAGCAAATCAACCACCCCGCGCCGCCTGGTACAGCCCCTGCACCTTGGGCACGTTGCCCTCCAGCTCGCGGATGCGGTCTGGCCCCGAGGGGTGGGTGGACAAGAACGCGACGCCGTTGTTGCCCGTGGCCGCGCCCATCTTGCGCCACAGGCTGACGGCGGCCTGCGGGTTGTAGGCGGCGCGGGCGGCCAGCTCCAGGCCGACCAGGTCGGCCTCGGTCTCGTCGGAGCGGCTGAACTTGAGCGTGAGCAGCTGCGTGCCCAGGTTGGCCGCCACGTTGCCCAGCTCGCCCAGGCCCAGCAGCTGCGCGCCCAGCGACAGGCCAATGCTGGTGGCCTGGCTTTTGGCCACGCGCGAGCGGGCGTGCTCGCGCAGCGCGTGGGCCATTTCGTGGCCCATGATCATGGCGGCCTCGTCGCCGGTCAGCGAGCTGGTCCAGGATGCCCGTGTAGAACGCAATCTTGCCGCCCGGCATGCAAAGGCGTTGATCTGGCGGCTAGCGATCAGGTTGATCTCCCAGCGCCACTGGGCCGCGCGGCTGTTCCACTGCGCGGCGTGGGGAATGAGGCGGCGGGCAATACCGCGCAGCGCCACCAGCTGCGGGTGGTTGTCCGGCGCCAGTGCGCGTTTGGCCTTGGCCTGCGCCAGCAGCTGGTTGTATTGCTGCACGGCGGATTCTTCCAGCGTCTCGGCGGGCACCAGCATGCGCATGCCCGATGCGCTGCCCACATCCACCTGCGCCGCCGCCGGCAGCGCCGCCGCCCCAGCCGCCGCCAGCACAAAGGCGCGGCGCGCCTGCCAGATTCCGCCGGACTGATCACCGCGCGCGACGCAGCACAGGCAGCCCGGCCAGGCGGACAACGAGGACAAGGGGTTGGGGGTGCGGATGGTCATGGGCGCGAGTCTAGGACAGACTGGCGCACCCCGCCAATGCTGGCCGGCGGGTGTCATGGCGTCCTGCGCGCTGCGCGCTGCGCGCTGCGGTGCGGATAATCCCGCGATTGCACCCATCCCCCGCCCTTGCCCATGCCTGCCGAAACCGCCACCAACGCTCCCCTGCTGCCGCTGCCCCCTCGCCGCTCCTGGCGCCAGGCCTGGCTTGTCTATCTGGAGCCCGCCAGCCTGCGCATGCTGGCCCTGGGCTTTGCGGCGGGGCTGCCGCTGTTGCTGGTGCTGGGCACGCTGTCTTTCAGGCTGCGCGAGGCGGGCATCGACCGCACCACCATCGGCTACCTGTCGTGGGTGGGGCTGGCCTATGCGTTCAAGTGGGTCTGGTCGCCGCTGGTGGACCGCCTGCCGCTGCCATTGCTCACACGCTGGCTGGGCCGGCGGCGCGGCTGGCTGCTGCTGGCGCAGGCGCTGGTGATGACCGGCCTGGTCGGCATGGCGCTGGCCGACCCGCGCGACGCCCTGGGGCCCATAGTGTGGTGCGCGCTGCTGGTGGCCTTTGGCTCTGCCACGCAGGACATTGCGCTGGACGCCTTCCGCATCGAATCCGCCGACGCCGACCACCAGGCCGCCCTGGCCGCCACCTACCAGACGGGCTACCGCCTGATCTGGGCCGGCGCGGGCGTGCTGTGGGTGGCCGCGCGCGCTGAAGTGGCCGGCCTGGCGGGCTACCAGGCCGGCGCCTGGACCACGGCCTACTTGGTGATGGCGGCATCCATGCTGCTGGGCGTGGTGACGGTACTGCTGTACGGATAGGAAATTCAACCGCATGAGGCCAAGTATGGCACGAGTTTTGGGCCTCGAAACACGTTCGGCCAAGGAAGGTTGAGCGCTCGCTTGCCGCTCAATGGCAAGAGCTTGGGAGGCAGTATGCATTTGGGCCTGGCGCGCGCGCAGCTGCTTCCCCGCAGCGATGGATACCGCCGCTTCACTGGGTCACCAATTGACGCGCTGGTCTACCTCGTCGGGTTGAGCTGCCAGATCCCAATCCGGCTCGCCTTGCGCACCATCATCCACCGGCGCGTCGCAGCCCTCCCACAGCGGTGGCCCGCGTGCCGGGGTGATGTGCGGGGGCAGACTCCACCCCGATGTGGTTCAGGATGTGGCGGATTTCGGCGCTGTGCGTGATGAAGGCAATGATGCGCATTTGCCCCCGCAGTTCGGACACAGCAGTGGGAAGACCTCGTAGATGCGGGCAATCAGCACCGCCCATAGGTAGTGCGCTGGGCGTTTGGGAGGTGCTGCAGGTTCTGGTGTGGGTGTGGCCGCGTTGCCCGGCGCCGCCACCCCAGGTACGCCCACGCCCGCGCCAGATTGTGCAGTCTCGACCGTGGCTGGTTGCGCCGCAGCAGGCTGAGCCAGCGCCGTTACCGCCGCTCTCAGCGGCGAGTTTGGTGCCAGCACACCAAAGTAGCGGTGCCGGTGGGTGCGTGGCGGTGGCACCAGCGCGGCAATGCGGTCGATGAGCTCCAGCGGTGTGAGGTGCAGCTCATCTGCCTTGGCACCACGCTTGTCACTGGTGGGCTCGCTGCGCTGTTTGGCACAGCGGTACACCAGTTTGCTTCCCTCTTTGCGTAGGCGCTCCATGGAAAACGGTGGACGCGCGCAATAAGCAGCCGCTCCAGCGCAGCGCGGTCGTGGGCTTCGATGCAGACACCGGCGTCCACCGAGAAGCCGCTGTGTTTGTAGCCCAGCATGTCTTTGGCGTCACAGTTCTCCAGCAGGCCCCGAGCAACGAAGGCGCGCAGGATGCGTTTTGCAGTGTGGTCTGCACTGGGGCCACGGTAGCCGCATCGATGCCGGTGGCCGCGTGAAAGATGACACCCGGCGATGAGATTCGAGGGTCGCATCAGCATCGCCCTCGCCCTCCACTTCCTCAAACACCCCGTCCACCACACAAACGTGGAAGTGGACGTGTTCATTGAGGCTGGAGCCGAATCGGTGAATGAAGGCGATGGCACCGATGTGCAGGCCTGCCTTGTCCATATGGGCCGCACCGGGGCTGTGGGTCTGCAGAGTTTGTGCGATCACCCGCAGAAAGATGCGCAGCACCATGCTCAGCACCGCTCCGTCGCGCTGCATGAAGTACCGAAGCCGCTTGGGAACCGACAGCACCCACTGGCGCACCGGCAGGCGGGGAGACGTGGTCGTTCAGGTGCGCTGCTGTCTCCACCATGCGCCGGGTGGTGCACGAGGGGCAGACTCCCGGCCTTTGCAGGAGAAGGCTACAAAGTAGTCGTGCCCACAGTCGCCGCAGCGAGCGCGGGCAAAGCCATGGGCAAAGATGCCGCACTCAAGATACTTGGCAAACGCTTTGCGCACGAAGGGCTTGGGGGTGTGGTGGTCGCCCTGGCCGTCGAACTGACCCGCGCTGGCGCTCTAGCCAGGTCTCGTAGTGCTCGGCTACCGTTTGGTAGAGCAGCGTGCGTTCGGGGTGGCGTGGGTTGTAGAGCTTGGGCTTGGAAGTGGCTGACATGAATACTGTACAAATGCAAGGGGTATCTATTTAGCTCCAGTAGCGCCGATGACGCAGTGTCGATGCGCCTGGCCGGGTGGCCGTGTAGGCCAGCTTGGATCCCTGGCGTGATCCGCCGCCCGGCCCTGCCGTGGTCGGCGGCGGCGTGCCGGGGTCAGCGGTAGCGACCGTCGTACGGATAGCGGTCGTACTGGTTCGCCACGCCGTCGCCGTCGTCGTCGAAGACCGGCGCGACGGCGACCGTGGGCGGCACGACGTCGGCATAGGGCGCGGGCCCCTGCGCCAGCGGAATGTGGCGGCCGGCCGGGTCCACCTGGTAGCGCGTGCCGTTGGCGTCGGTGTACACGGTGCCCACGGGGAAGGCGGGCCGGTCGGGCGGCGTCGGGTCGTACGGGACGCCGAAGATCTGCGACAGCGTCTTTCCCACGCCATCGATCAGGTCGGCGTGCGCGAAGCCGCCGAACGCCATCGCGCTGGCGGCGACGGCAGACAAGATGAACTTCTTCATGAGCTGCTCCTGCGGATCCATTTCCGCTCTGGATCCATTGCACTGCAGCGCGCCGGGTGCGCAGCCGGTGCATGCAGCGGCGACCTGTGCGCCGCTTCCTGCGCGGCCGTAGGTGATGCCGGCTGTGCGGCGGCCTTCGGCGCCGCGGCAAGCCCGAGCGAAACAAAAGGGCTCCCACGCGGGAGCCCTCAGCCTCGATCAGCGATCGCTGCCGGTTACAGGCCCAGCCGCTGGATCGTCGCTGCCTTCGCCCGGCTGTCCTCGCGCAGCTTGCGCCCGAACGCTTCGGCCGGCTGGTACTCGACGACCTGGCCGGCCTTGGCGGCCCAGTCCACGTAGCCGGGCGACTTCACCGCGCGTTCGCAGGCGGCTTGCAGCTTGTCCAGCACGGCGGTCGGCGTCTTGGCCGGCGCCAGCAGGCCGCCGAAGCTCAGCTGCACCACCGGCACGCCCGACTCGGTCAGCGTGGGCACGGCCGGGAAATGCGGATGGCGCTGGTCCGAGTACACCGCCAGCAGCCGCAGCGTGCCGGCCTGCACCTGCGCGCGCACCGAACTGGCCAGCACCGCGCCGAAGCCCAGGCGGCCGCCCAGCAGGTCCTGCATCATCGGGCCGTCGCCCTTGTAGGCGACGTGGTTCAGCTGCACCTTGGCCGCGGCCTCGATGTCGGCGGTGCCCAGATGGGGGATCGAGCCGATGCCAGAGGTGCCGTAGCTCACCGCACCCGGCTCCTTGCGTGCACCCACCAGCACGTCGGCGATCGTCTTGTACGGCGAGTTCGCCAGCACCGCGATCGCGAAGATGTTGTCGAAGACGTGGCACACGGGGAGAACGACTCCACGCCGTACTTGATCGTCTTGACGCGGTGCGGCTGGCTGGTGAGCGACACGGCGGGCGTGAACGCCAGCGCGTAGCCGTCGGCGCGCGCGCCGGCCACGAAGGCCAGGCCGATCGCGCCGGCCGCGCCGTCGCGGTTCATCACCGCCACCGGCGTGTTCAGCGCCTCGGAGAAGGCCTTGGCGAACGCGCGGGCGTTCTGGTCCAGGCCGCCGCCGGCGGCGAAGGGCACGGTCACCTCGATCGGCCCCTGCGGAAAGTCCGAAGCCGACACCGCCGATGCGCCCAGGCCCAGGACAGCGGCGGCGAGGATGCGAGTGGTCTTGTTCATCTTCCGGTCTCCTCGTTGGTTCAGTCTTCGTCGACGATGGGGTTGCGCAGCACGCCGATGCGATCGACCTCGATCTCCACGACGTCGCCGGCCTTCATCCACACCGGGGCTGGCGCCGCGCGCCCACGCCACCGGGGGTGCCGGTGACGACCACGTCGCCGGCCTGCAGCGGGGCGATGGCCGAGACGTAGGCGATCTGCCGGGCGATGCTGTGGATCATCATCTCGGTGGTGGCGCGCTGCATCTCCTGGCCGTTGAGGCGGGTGACGAGCGTCATGCTGGTGCCGAAGGGGATCTCGTCGGCGGTGACCATCCAGGGGCCGAAGCCGCCGGTGCGCCAGAAGTTCTTGCCGGGCACCCACTGGTGTGGCGCTGCCAGTCGCGCACGCTGCCGTCGTTGTAGCAGGCGTAGCCGGCGATGTGGCGGGCCACGTCGGCCTCGGCGATGCGGCGGCCGCCCTTGCCGATGATCACGGCGATCTCGGCTTCGTAGTCCAGCTGGGTGGATTCGCGGGGCCGCACGATGGCCTGGCCGTGGCCCACCTGGGAGTCGGCCACGCGCAGGAAGAAGGTGGGCTGCTCGGTGACCTCGCGGTTGGTCTCCTGCACGTGCTCGTGGTAGTTCAGGCCGCAGCACCAGATCTTGCCGGGCTCGGGGATGACGGGCAGCAGGGTGACCGACTCCAGGGCGAAGTCGGGCTTGCGCTGCGCCACCGCGGCGCGCGCTTCGGCCAGCGCATCGCCGGCCAGCAGCGCCCGCAGGTCCGCGTACTTGCCGTCCAGGGCGGCGCCCAGGTCGACGACGCCGCCTTCGACGACGGCCCCGAATCCGGGGCGATCGCCCCGCGTGAAACTGATCAATTTCATGGAGTGCTTCCTTGGTGACTACGGGTTGGGACGCCTTGCGCGTCAGGGCGTCGGCGCGCGCAGGGGCGCCGCGGCCCAGCGTGCGAGCTCCTTGAGCATCGCGGCGGCGGACTCGCCGTGCAGCGCCGCCGGCTGGAACTTGCCTTCGGCGTCCACGAGCGTGCCGACGTTCTGGACGGCCACGGCTTCCAGCAGCGGCACGATCTTCTGGGTGGTCATCAACTGCTTGGCGACCTGCACCGCGCGGATGCCGCCGGACATGCCGCCGTAGCTGACGAATGCCGCCGGCTTGTAGGCCCACTCGGCGCTCAGGTAGCTCAGCGCGTTCAGCAGCGAGGCGGGCGGGCCGAAGTTGTACTCGGGCAGCACGAAGACGTAGGCATCCGCGGCCGCCGTGAGCTTGCTCCAGCGCAGGGTGTGCGCGTGGCTGTACTTGCCCGTGCGCGGATGCTCCGGCTCGTCCAGCAGGGGCAGGGCCAGTTCCTTGAGATCGCAGGCGACGACTTCGAATTCGCCTTGCGCGCGGGCCACTTGCTCGAACCAGGCGGCCACGGCGGGGCCGACGCGCCGGGGGCGCGTGCTGCAGGTGATGACGTTCAGGATGGGTTGCATGCGGTGGGGGCGGAGCGCCCCGCTTCGGATTCAGGTCGCGGCGATCATAGCGACAAAAAGGAAAAATATATCTCTAAAGCAAAAATATCGATATTTAACCGCGAAGCGCAGAATCCGCCGGCGCACCGCGCATGGCCATCGGGTGCCTGCGCCGGGGCCCTGATTCCATGGAGACTCTTGTGACGCGTCCCGGCTTTTCCTTCAGCCACTTCGGCATGTTCGTGCACGACATCGCCGCCCTCGAGGCCTTCTACACGGAGCTGCTGGCGTTCACCGTCACGGACCGCGGCCAGTTGCCGGGGCCGAATGGCCCGCGCGACCTGGTGTTCCTCAGCCGCGATCCCGACGAACACCACCAGCTCGTGCTGATCTCCGGCCGTCCGAAGGAGCTGGACTTCAACCCGATCAACCAGATCTCGCTGAAGGCCGACAGCCTGGACACGCTGTGCCGCATGTACCGCACCCTCCAGGCCCGTGGCGCAGGCGAAGTCAGGCCCATCACCCACGGCAACGCGGTGTCCATCTATGTCCCGGATCCCGAGGGCAACCGGCTCGAGCTGTACTTCGACCTGCCCTGGTATGTCTCGCAACCCATGGCCGTGCCGATCGACCTGGACGACGAGGCCACGCTGCTGCAGCGCCTGGAGGCGCACGCGCGCGGCCTGCCCGGTTTCCGCCCGCGCGCGCAATGGCGTGCGGAGATGGCCCGGCGCATGGGATGGACCTCGCAGGAGGGCGCGGCGGGATAGCATCCGGTTCTTCGCCATGCACAAAGCCATCCCACGGATAGGAAATTCAACCGCATGAGGCCAAGTATGGCACGAGTTTTGGGCCTCGAAACACGTTCGGCCAAGGAAGGTTGAGCGCTCGCTTGCCGCTCAATGGCAAGAGCTTGGGAGGCAGTATGCATTTGGGCCTGGCGCGCGCGCAGCTGCTTCCCGCAGCGATGGATACCGCCGCTTCACTGGGTCACCAATTGACGCGCTGGTCTACCTCGTCGGGTTGAGCTGCCAGATCCCAATCCGGCTCGCCTTGCGCACCATCATCCACCGGCGCGTCGCAGCCCTCCCACAGCGGTGGCCCGCGTGCCGGGGTTATGTGCGGTGGCTGCGAGTCCACCCCGATGTGGTTCAGGATGTGGCGGATTTCGGCGCTGTGGGTGATGAAGGCAATGATGCGCATCTGCCCACCGCACATGGGGCACAGCAGCGGAAATGCCTCGTAGATGCGGGCAATCAGCACCGCCCACAAGTAATGCGCCGCTCGCTTCGGGCGTGCTTCAGGTTCGGGTGTGGGTGTGGCCGCGTTGCCCGGCGCCGCCACCCCAGGTACGCCCGCGCCAGGTTGTGCAGTCTCCACCGTGGCTGGTTGCGACGCAGCAGGCTGAGCCAGCGTTACCGCCGCTCTCAGCGGCGAGTTTGGTGCCAGCACACCAAAGTAGCGGTGCCGGTGGGTGCGTGGCGGTGGCACCAGCGCGGCAATGCGGTCGATGAGCTCCAGCGGTGTGAGGTGCAGCTCATCTGCCTTGGCACCACGCTTGTCACTGGTGGGCTCGCTGCGCTGTTTGGCACAGCGGTACACCAGTTTGCTTCCCTCTTTGCGTAGGCGCTCCATGGAAAACGGTGGACGCGCGCAATAGCGCAGCAGCCGCTCCAGCGCAGCGCGGTCGTGGGCTTCGATGCAGACACCGGCGTCCACCGAGAAGCCGCTGTGTTTGTAGCCCAGCATGTCTTTGGCGTCACAGTTCTCCAGCAGGCCCCGAGCAACGAAGGCGCGCAGGATGCGTTTTGCAGTGTGGTCTGCACTGGGGCCACGGTAGCCGCATCGATGCCGGTGGCCGCGTGAAAGATGACACCCGGCGATGAGATTCGAGGGGTCGCATCAGCATCGCCCTCGCCCTCCACTTCCTCAAACACCCCGTCCACCACACAAACGTGGAAGTGGACGTGTTCATTGAGGCTGGAGCCGAATCGGT
The DNA here is from genome assembly GCF_013423955.1 of Ottowia beijingensis. Lineage (GTDB taxonomy): Bacteria > Pseudomonadota > Gammaproteobacteria > Burkholderiales > Burkholderiaceae_C > Ottowia > Ottowia beijingensis. The sequence goes on from NZ_JACCKX010000002.1 coordinate 55,118, forward strand.
GAATGAAGGCGATGGCACCGATGTGCAGGCCTGCCTTGTCCATATGGGCCGCACCGGGGCTGTGGGTCTGCAGAGTTTGTGCGATCACCCGCAGAAAGATGCGCAGCACCATGCTCAGCACCGCTCCGTCGCGCTGCATGAAGTACCGAAGCCGCTTGGGAACCGACAGCACCCACTGGCGCACCGGCAGGCGGGGAGACGTGGTCGTTCAGGTGCGCTGCTGTCTCCACCATGCGCCGGGTGGTGCACGAGGGGCAGACTCCCGGCCTTTGCAGGAGAAGGCTACAAAGTAGTCGTGCCCACAGTCGCCGCAGCGAGCGCGGGCAAAGCCATGGGCAAAGATGCCGCACTCAAGATACTTGGCAAACGCTTTGCGCACGAAGGGCTTGGGGGTGTGGTGGTCGCCCTGGCCGTCGAACTGACCCGCGCTGGCCAACTCTAGCCAGGTCTCGTAGTGCTCGGCTACCGTTTGGTAGAGCAGCGTGCGTTCGGGGTGGCGTGGGTTGTAGAGCTTGGGCTTGGAAGTGGCTGACATGAATACTGTACAAATGCAAGGGGTATCTATTTAGCTCCAGTAGCGCCGATGACGCAGTGTCGATGCGCCTGGCCGGGTGGCCGTGTAGGCCAGCGGATCCCTGGCGTGATCCGCCGCCCGGCCCTGCCGTGGTCGGCGGCGGCGTGCCGGGGTCAGCGGTAGCGACCGTCGTACGGATAGCGGTCGTACTGGTTCGCCACGCCGTCGCCGTCGTCGTCGAAGACCGGCGCGACGGCGACCGTGGGCGGCACGACGACGTCGGCATAGGGCGCGGCCCCTGCGCCAGCGGAATGTGGCGGCCGGCCGGGTCCACCTGGTAGCGCGTGCCGTTGGCGTCGGTGTACACGGTGCCCACGGGGAAGGCGGGCCGGTCGGGCGGCGTCGGGTCGTACGGGACGCCGAAGATCTGCGACAGCGTCTTTCCCACGCCATCGATCAGGTCGGCGTGCGCGAAGCCGCCGAACGCCATCGCGCTGGCGGCGACGGCAGACAAGATGAACTTCTTCATGAGCTGCTCCTGCGGATCCATTTCCGCTCTGGATCCATTGCACTGCAGCGCGCCGGGTGCGCAGCCGGTGCATGCAGCGGCGACCTGTGCGCCGCTTCCTGCGCGGCCGTAGGTGATGCCGGCTGTGCGGCGGCCTTCGGCGCCGCGGCAAGCCCGAGCGAAACAAAGGGCTCCCACGCGGGAGCCCTCAGCCTCGATCAGCGATCGCTGCCGGTTACAGGCCCAGCCGCTGGATCGTCGCTGCCTTCGCCCGGCTGTCCTCGCGCAGCTTGCGCCCGAACGCTTCGGCCGGCTGGTACTCGACGACCTGGCCGGCCTTGGCGGCCCAGTCCACGTAGCCGGGCGACTTCACCGCGCGTTCGCAGGCGGCTTGCAGCTTGTCCAGCACGGCGGTCGGCGTCTTGGGCGCCAGCAGGCCGCCGAAGCTCAGCTGCACCACCGGCACGCCCGACTCGGTCAGCGTGGGCACGGCCGGGAAATGCGGATGGCGCTGGTCCGAGTACACCGCCAGCAGCCGCAGCGTGCCGGCCTGCACCTGCGCGCGCACCGAACTGGCCAGCACCGCGCCGAAGCCCAGGCGGCCGCCCAGCAGGTCCTGCATCATCGGGCCGTCGCCCTTGTAGGCGACGTGGTTCAGCTGCACCTTGGCCGCGGCCTCGATGTCGGCGGTGCCCAGATGGGGATCGAGCCGATGCCAGAGGTGCCGTAGCTCACCGCACCCGGCTCCTTGCGTGCACCCACCAGCACGTCGGCGATCGTCTTGTACGGCGAGTTCGCCAGCACCGCGATCGCGAAGATGTTGTCGAAGACGTGGCACACGGGGAGAACGACTCCACGCCGTACTTGATCGTCTTGACGCGGTGCGGCTGGCTGGTGAGCGACACGGCGGGCGTGAACGCCAGCGCGTAGCCGTCGGCGCGCGCGCCGGCCACGAAGGCCAGGCCGATCGCGCCGGCCGCGCCGTCGCGGTTCATCACCGCCACCGGCGTGTTCAGCGCCTCGGAGAAGGCCTTGGCGAACGCGCGGGCGTTCTGGTCCAGGCCGCCGCCGGCGGCGAAGGGCACGGTCACCTCGATCGGCCCCTGCGGAAAGTCCGAAGCCGACACCGCCGATGCGCCCAGGCCCAGGACAGCGGCGGCGAGGATGCGAGTGGTCTTGTTCATCTTCCGGTCTCCTCGTTGGTTCAGTCTTCGTCGACGATGGGGTTGCGCAGCACGCCGATGCGATCGACCTCGATCTCCACGACGTCGCCGGCCTTCATCCACACCGGGGCTGGCGCCGCGCGCCACGCCACCGGGGTGCCGGTGACGACCACGTCGCCGGCCTGCAGCGGGGCGATGGCCGAGACGTAGGCGATCTGCCGGGCGATGCTGTGGATCATCATCTCGGTGGTGGCGCGCTGCATCTCCTGGCCGTTGAGGCGGGTGACGAGCGTCATGCTGGTGCCGAAGGGGATCTCGTCGGCGGTGACCATCCAGGGGCCGAAGCCGCCGGTGCGCCAGAAGTTCTTGCCGGGCACCCACTGGGAGGTGTGGCGCTGCCAGTCGCGCACGCTGCCGTCGTTGTAGCAGGCGTAGCCGGCGATGTGGCGGGCCACGTCGGCCTCGGCGATGCGGCGGCCGCCCTTGCCGATGATCACGGCGATCTCGGCTTCGTAGTCCAGCTGGGTGGATTCGCGGGGCCGCACGATGGCCTGGCCGTGGCCCACCTGGGAGTCGGCCACGCGCAGGAAGAAGGTGGGCTGCTCGGTGACCTCGCGGTTGGTCTCCTGCACGTGCTCGTGGTAGTTCAGGCCGCAGCACCAGATCTTGCCGGGCTCGGGGATGACGGGCAGCAGGGTGACCGACTCCAGGGCGAAGTCGGGCTTGCGCTGCGCCACCGCGGCGCGCGCTTCGGCCAGCGCATCGCCGGCCAGCAGCGCCCGCAGGTCCGCGTACTTGCCGTCCAGGGCGGCGCCCAGGTCGACGACGCCGCCTTCGACGACGGCCCCGAATCCGGGGCGATCGCCCCGCGTGAAACTGATCAATTTCATGGAGTGCTTCCTTGGTGACTACGGGTTGGGACGCCTTGCGCGTCAGGGCGTCGGCGCGCGCAGGGGCGCAGGGCCGCGGCCCAGCGTGCGAGCTCCTTGAGCATCGCGGCGGCGGACTCGCCGTGCAGCGCCGCCGGCTGGAACTTGCCTTCGGCGTCCACGAGCGTGCCGACGTTCTGGACGGCCACGGCTTCCAGCAGCGGCACGATCTTCTGGGTGGTCATCAACTGCTTGGCGACCTGCACCGCGCGGATGCCGCCGGACATGCCGCCGTAGCTGACGAATGCCGCCGGCTTGTAGGCCCACTCGGCGCTCAGGTAGCTCAGCGCGTTCAGCAGCGAGGCGGGCGGGCCGAAGTTGTACTCGGGCAGCACGAAGACGTAGGCATCCGCGGCCGCCGTGAGCTTGCTCCAGCGCAGGGTGTGCGCGTGGCTGTACTTGCCCGTGCGCGGATGCTCCGGCTCGTCCAGCAGGGGCAGGGCCAGTTCCTTGAGATCGCAGGCGACGACTTCGAATTCGCCTTGCGCGCGGGCCACTTGCCGAACCAGGCGGCCACGGCGGGCCGACGCGCCGGGGCGCGTGCTGCAGGTGATGACGTTCAGGATGGGTTGCATGCGGTGGGGGCGGAGCGCCCCGCTTCGGATTCAGGTCGCGGCGATCATAGCGACAAAAGGAAAAATATATCTCTAAAGCAAAAATATCGATATTTAACCGCGAAGCGCAAGAATCCGCCGGCGCACCGCGCATGGCCATCGGGTGCCTGCGCCGGGGCCCTGATTCCATGGAGACTCTTGTGACGCGTCCCGGCTTTTCCTTCAGCCACTTCGGCATGTTCGTGCACGACATCGCCGCCCTCGAGGCCTTCTACACGGAGCTGCTGGCGTTCACCGTCACGGACCGCGGCCAGTTGCCGGGGCCGAATGGCCCGCGCGACCTGGTGTTCCTCAGCCGCGATCCCGACGAACACCACCAGCTCGTGCTGATCTCCGGCCGTCCGAAGGAGCTGGACTTCAACCCGATCAACCAGATCTCGCTGAAGGCCGACAGCCTGGACACGCTGTGCCGCATGTACCGCACCCTCCAGGCCCGTGGCGCAGGCGAAGTCAGGCCCATCACCCACGGCAACGCGGTGTCCATCTATGTCCCGGATCCCGAGGGCAACCGGCTCGAGCTGTACTTCGACCTGCCCTGGTATGTCTCGCAACCCATGGCCGTGCCGATCGACCTGGACGACGAGGCCACGCTGCTGCAGCGCCTGGAGGCGCACGCGCGCGGCCTGCCCGGTTTCCGCCCGCGCGCGCAATGGCGTGCGGAGATGGCCCGGCGCATGGGATGGACCTCGCAGGAGGGCGCGGCGGGATAGCATCCGGTTCTTCGCCATGCACAAAGCCATCCCACGGATAGGAAATTCAACCGCATGAGGCCAAGTATGGCACGAGTTTTGGGCCTCGAAACACGTTCGGCCAAGGAAGGTTGAGCGCTCGCTTGCCGCTCAATGGCAAGAGCTTGGGAGGCAGTATGCATTTGGGCCTGGCGCGCGCAGCTGCTTCCCCGCAGCGATGGATACCGCCGCTTCACTGGGTCACCAATTGACGCGCTGGTCTACCTCGTCGGGTTGAGCTGCCAGATCCCAATCCGGCTCGCCTTGCGCACCATCATCCACCGGCGCGTCGCAGCCCTCCCACAGCGGTGGCCCGCGTGCCGGGGTTATGTGCGGTGGCTGCGAGTCCACCCCGATGTGGTTCAGGATGTGGCGGATTTCGGCGCTGTGGGTGATGAAGGCAATGATGCGCATCTGCCCACCGCACATGGGGCACAGCAGCGGAAATGCCTCGTAGATGCGGGCAATCAGCACCGCCCACAAGTAATGCGCCGCTCGCTTCGGGCGTGCTTCAGGTTCGGGTGTGGGTGTGGCCGCGTTGCCCGGCGCCGCCACCCCAGGTACGCCCGCGCCAGGTTGTGCAGTCTCCACCGTGGCTGGTTGCGACGCAGCAGGCTGAGCCAGCGCCGTTACCGCCGCTCTCAGCGGCGAGTTGGTGCCAGCACACCAAAGTAGCGGTGCCGGTGGGTGCGTGGCGGTGGCACCAGCGCGGCAATGCGGTCGATGAGCTCCAGCGGTGTGAGGTGCAGCTCATCTGCCTTGGCACCACGCTTGTCACTGGTGGGCTCGCTGCGCTGTTTGGCACAGCGGTACACCAGTTTGCTTCCTCTTTGCGTAGGCGCTCCATGGAAAACGGTGGACGCGCGCAATAGCGCAGCAGCCGCTCCAGCGCAGCGCGGTCGTGGGCTTCGATGCAGACACCGGCGTCCACCGAGAAGCCGCTGTGTTTGTAGCCCAGCATGTCTTTGGCGTCACAGTTCTCCAGCAGGCCCCGAGCAACGAAGGCGCGCAGGATGCGTTTTTGCAGTGTGGTCTGCACTGGGGCCACGGTAGCCGCATCGATGCCGGTGGCCGCGTGAAAGATGACACCCGGCGATGAGATTCGAGGGGTCGCATCAGCATCGCCCTCGCCCTCCACTTCCTCAAACACCCCGTCCACCACACAAACGTGGAAGTGGACGTGTTCATTGAGGCTGGAGCCGAATCGGTGAATGAAGGCGATGGCACCGATGTGCAGGCCTGCCTTGTCCATATGGGCCGCACCGGGGCTGTGGGTCTGCAGAGTTTGTGCGATCACCCGCAGAAAGATGCGCAGCACCATGCTCAGCACCGCTCCGTCGCGCTGCATGAAGTACCGAAGCCGCTTGGGAACCGACAGCACCCACTGGCGCACCGGCAGGCGGGGAGACGTGGTCGTTCAGGTGCGCTGCTGTCTCCACCATGCGCCGGGTGGTGCACGAGGGGCAGACTCCCCGGCCTTTGCAGGAGAAGGCTACAAAGTAGTCGTGCCCACAGTCGCCGCAGCGAGCGCGGGCAAAGCCATGGGCAAAGATGCCGCACTCAAGATACTTGGCAAACGCTTTGCGCACGAAGGGCTTGGGGGTGTGGTGGTCGCCCTGGCCGTCGAACTGACCCGCGCTGGCCAACTCTAGCCAGGTCTCGTAGTGCTCGGCTACCGTTTGGTAGAGCAGCGTGCGTTCGGGGTGGCGTGGGTTGTAGAGCTTGGGCTTGGAAGTGGCTGACATGAATACTGTACAAATGCACAGTATTCGCCAGGGCCTGGAAATACTGCGCCGAGTCGATCTCGTCGGCCCTGCAAAATTCATCTCGCGGCGCCGACGAGAAGCGCCGGACGTGTAAGAGTAGCGAGTCGACTCGCCGACGCTGCGAGCGCTGACAGCAGCCAAAGCGAGCGCAAAAAGGCTGGAGCAATGCCCCGCCGGGCGATGGCACGCAGCAGCCAGCGGATGTCGAAGCCGGCTGCGCACAACACCGCATGCAGGGTCTCCTCGTTTTCAGTGCAATAAGTGACGGTACGAAAAGCTAGCACTGGCGCGGAGGTGGTGTTGGTAGATCGTTGATTTCATTGACTTTCCTGTTCACTTTCAAATCTGCGATTCGTGGCGTCAAACCGTGGTCGGTTTCATCCATTGGTGCCAGTTATCGATGCATTTGGCCGCGAAGGCAGGATTTGGTCAGCATAGCGGTCAACCGGGAAGCGAAACACACCCCGCAAGTTGATGCTCTCCAGCCTGGTGGGCGCAATCTTCCCGATCAGTTCCGGTGGAATGACCTGGCGGCGGTTCGACCAGCGATCCAGGACCGCCTGCATCTGTGAGGTATTCCACGCCATCACGATGTTGGCCATCAGGCTCAACGCATCGGCCACAGCCTGCATTTCATCGACACGTTTGGCCTGCGCCGGGCTGATCCGGCCGGTATAAATGGCGCGCTTGAGGGCGTTAACAGCCTCGCCCCGATTGAGCACCCGGCGCAACTCGTTCCTGAAAGCGTCCTTGACAAAGTAGTCAGCCAAAAACGCCGTACGCAGCAACCGCCCCAATTGCACGCCAGCCTCATAGATTGGATCGCCCTGGGCGGCAGAACCGAACCGCGCAAGAGCTGCCACCGCACTGGCATGTCCGCTCATGACCGAGGCTGCCAGGTGCACCAGACTATCCCAATGCTTTTCGATCAAAGCGACGTCGACATTGGCTTCGCACACCGCAGCGATTTCTGCGGGCACTTTGGTGCCGCGTGGCACAAAGAGGTGGCGCTGTTTGAGTTCCTTCAACCGCGGGCAAAGATCAAAACCAAGCAAACGGGCATGTGACATGGCAAAGTCGGTGTAGCCATGGGTATCCACAGCAAGCTGGCTGGTCTCCAGCTTTTCTTGGCGGATGACACCTTCAATGGCCACGCCCGCCTGGCGCTCATTGAGCACAAAGGGCTGCGCATGGAAGATGCCCCACCGGTCTTTTACATGGGAGTAGATTCCAATGGAAGGTGTGTTGCGCCGAGGATCAAGCCGGGCTTGCCACACCCGTTTGGTGGTCTCCATGCTCATCATGTCAGAAGATGCCAAATCGGACCGCCCCCAGGTGGCGGCAATCGGGTGTCGCTGCATGAATTCCAGCACAGCCTGGCAGGCCTGGCTCAGACGCCGTTCGTCCCGCGCCCAGCGCATGGCCTGGCGAATGCTGGTGGCAGACAATTGCGGAATCATGCGCGCGCATTCGACCGCAGTCAGACTGGTGCCGTGGGCCATGATGCCGGCATAGACCATCAGCAGCTCGTCGGTAGAGCGCGGCTCACGTCCGAGCATGATCCAGCTAAAGCGCACCTGGGCGTCAACGGCCAGAATCACTTCCGGCAATTGAACCTCACCGATGCGGTGATCCAAAGCCGCGCGCAGCTTGGTCACTTCTGGGTCTTCGTCCTCTGCGGGCAATGGCGACAAATGGAGTTCATCATCCACGCGCAGTACGCCACTGCGGGCTGCAGCGGCCACCGCATCGACACCGGCAGTTACTCTGGCCAGCAAAGGCTTCAAGAAAGTGGCAGCCTTGCTGGGTAACGATAGACGGGCATAGTGTTTCTTGGACTCTGCCTGCCAACGCTCGTCCGTGAAGAACAAGCGCGCACGACCCCGAAAGCTCAGGCTGTGCTCAATCCAGACCGAGCCATTGCGCACCGCGCGGCGCAGGGCAAACAGGGTGGCCACCTCCAACGCCTGAAACGCCCGTTCCCGGTCTGGGCTGGAGATCGAAACCTGCCAGATCATTCCCAGACTTGGTGCCACCACTTCAACTGGCAGCTTTCTGGATCCTTTGAGATATAAAGCTTGCAGCTTGGCAAGGTACTCGATGGCAGGATGCTCGCCGGTGGCCTGCCAGGGCAGCTTTGCAATGGCGACGAGCAACGACCGCACGGGGCGAATTCCATCAATCAATCCCTCGCGGACCAGGGAGGCCCTGCTCGGTGGTTTGCGTTTCTGGGTTTCGGTGATCAAGGCTTCAAGACGGGCACGCAACTCAGCATCTGGCACCGCACCTTGCGCGCTCAAGGCAACAAGTTCGCCGAGCAGCGTTTTGTACATTGCGGCCCAATTGACGGTAGCGGGGACATCGGCGGCAGCCTGACGCCACAGATCGGCGATCCGGCGCTGCACCATAAGGATCAACTGGTCTGTGGTGGTGAACAGGCAATACCGAAGAAAGCATGCGACCTCCACGGTGCGCGCTGGCTCTTTGATCTTGGCTCCGGCTGAGGGCGGCCTGGAGACAAGTCGGCGCGCGTAGCGGCGCAAGATGAGATCGGGGATGTCTGCCAGGTGCTTATGAACGTCCAGCGTGTAAAGCAGGTCGATGCGCTCCAGTACCTCGCTGATTTGGCGGGTTGAGTGTTTCGCCGGTGCAGCCCATAGCCAACTCTGCTGGGTTTGTCCATCTGGGCGCAGCTCTGAAACTGAGGCTCGCCAGCGATCAAGTGTTGCTGGATCAACGCTGGCGGCGATGGCGGTGCCTGTTTCAACTTCAAGCTGGGCAAGTGCCGCCGCAATCAGTGTCCGAATTGCCCGCTCGTGCACGATCACCAGCTTGTTCTTGTACAGCCATTGACGCGCCCGCACGAGTAGCTGATCGCGGTCGGCGCAGCGCGCCACTTCGTCGCGCAGTTCACGTACCAGTGAGCGGCGCTGGTGCTCGCTCATCCACTGGAATCCAAGGACCGTGCAGGCTACTTGTTGGTGATCGAATAGCGTGCGCCCGCGTTCATACATGGCTCTCAGCGAGGCGACTTCTGGTGCTGCAATGCCAAGCTCGTTGCCAAGGTGGCGCCACAAGGCTACTGGAATTACCCGAAAGGCACCGAGCAAACGCCCACTCATGCGCAGGAAACCAATATGGAGCGCCAGACCAAGCTTGTGGGAATCACCTCGGCGTGCATTGATTGCGTCGCGCTCGGCACCATCGAAGGTGAAAAATGCCTTCATCTCGAAGTCGCTGATATCGCGGGGGCCCACGCATCCCCAAAAACGTTGTGTGCCAACCCTGCATCGTGAACCTCAAAAGTGGGAGGCCACCATACCCGTTTACAAAGCGAACAGGAAAGTCAATGAAATCAACGGTCTACCCAGACCACCCCCGCGCCAGTGCTAGCTTTGCGTACCGTCACTTATTGCACTGAAAACGAGGAGACCCTAGTCTGGTGCACCTGGCAGCCTCGGTCATGAGCGGACATGCCAGTGCGGTGGCAGCTCTTGCGCGGTTCGGTTCTGCCGCCCAGGGCGATCCAATCTATGAGGCTGGCGTGCAATTGGGGCGGTTGCTGCGTACGGCGTTTTTGGCTGACTACTTTGTCAAGGACGCTTTCAGGAACGAGTTGCGCCGGGTGCTCAATCGGGGCGAGGCTGTTAACGCCCTCAAGCGCGCCATTTATACCGGCCGGATCAGCCCGGCGCAGGCCAAACGTGTCGATGAAATGCAGGCTGTGGCCGATGCGTTGAGCCTGATGGCCAACATCGTGATGGCGTGGAATACCTCACAGATGCAGGCGGTCCTGGATCGCTGGTCGAACCGCCGCCAGGTCATTCCACCGGAACTGATCGGGAAGATTGCGCCCACCAGGCTGGAGAGCATCAACTTGCGGGGTGTGTTTCGCTTCCCGGTTGACCGCTATGCTGACCAAATCCTGCCTTCGCGGCCAAATGCATCGATAACTGGCACCAATGGATGAAACCGACCACGGTTTGACGCCACGAATCGCAGATTTGAAAGTGAACAGGAAAGTCAATGAAATCAACGATCTACCAACACCACCTCCGCGCCAGTGCTAGCTTTTCGTACCGTCACTTATTGCACTGAAAACGAGGAGACCCCTAGGTGACACGGTTGCCGCTGGCGGCGCGCGGCGCGCAGGGTGCGGGCCAGGTGCGGGGCATGCTCAGGCGCCAGAAAGGCCGCATCCCGCACTTCCAGCGCGATCACGCCGCCGGGGGCAGCGGGTTGCAGGCGGGGCAGGGCAGACAGCAGGGCGCCGATGCGGTCGATCAGCTCGGGCAGGCGCGCCAGCATGTGGCGTGGCAAGGGGCTGATCTGGAACACCAGCGCGCCGATCTTGTCGCCCAGCCCTTCCAGCGCGGGCTGCACGAACTGGCGGATGGCCAGCTCCGTGCTCAGGAAGGCCGGGTTGGGCGCACGGCCGCGGCCGTCTTCGGCGCGCACCTGCGCGTCGCACACCAGCGCAGGCGCCTTGACGACGAAGCGGAAGTGCGCCGGCACCTGGGCGGCATAGCCCGCGTACTGGGTGGCGGTGAGGGGCGGTAGAACGCGCGGTCGAGGCTGACGCTGCGCAGCAGCGGGTGCCGGGCGTAGGCGACCAGGCCGTGCTTCGACAGCGTCGCCTCGGCGTAGTCGCCGCCCCACACCAGCCCGGCCCAGCCGGGAAAGTGCCACGACGAGGTGCCCAGGTGCAGCCCGTGGGGCAGGGCGGCGGCGAGTGTGCGGGTGGCGTCGCCCACGGCGGTGGCCTCAACGCCAGCGCGCGGGCGGCGGGCGGGCCGGGGCGCTGTGGGCTCGGCGGCGGGTGCATCAGCCGGCGCCAGCGGCTCGTCGAACAGGGCGTTCTGCTCGGGCTGGGGCGGTGGCGTCATTGAAGAATCCATCGGGTTGATGCGCTGGGGCTGGCCGCACAGGAGAGCGGCTCACGCGCTCAACCTTGCATTAGGCGATTGGTCACCCTGAAAGAAATTCCGTATGCAGCCTTTATGCCATCGACACCGGCAGCTATCAGGAGCATAGCATCGAACGCTGCCGCGCCGGCGCCGCTTGCCTTGCGCCAGAATCGTGCCTGCGGCCCGATGCCGCACACACGCCATGTACCTGCCCCCTTACTTTGCCAGCCGCGACGCGCGCCTTGCCGCCCGCGTGATGCGCGAGCACCCGTTCGCCAGCCTGATCACCACCGACGACGAGGGCCTGCCCTTCGTCACGCACCTGCCGCTGCACTGCAGCCCCAGGCATCGCCCGATGGGGAAGACGCGGCGGGCTTCACGCTGCTCGGGCACGTGGCCCGGCCCAACCCGCAGTGGCGCCATCTGCAGGCGCGGCCGCGCGCGGTGGTCAGCTTTCTGGGGCCGCACGCCTACATGTCGCCGCAGGTGTACCCCGATCTGGCGCGCGTGCCGACGTGGAACTACGTCGCCGTGCACTGCACTGTGCAGGCCACCCTGCTGCCGCACAACGATGCGGCGGGCAAGGAGCGCCTGCTCAAATGCCTGATCGGCGACCACGAGCCGGCCTATGCCGCGCAATGGCGCGCGCTGGACGAAGAACTGGCGGGCAAGCTGCTGCAGGGCATCGTCGCGTTCGAGCTGACAGTGACCAGCTGGCAGTGCAAGCTCAAACTGAACCAGCACCGGAAAGAGTCGCACGCGGCGCTGCACAGCGCCTGTGCCCAGGGCATGCCGAACGAGCGCGCGCTGGCAGGCTGGATGGAGACACTGGGCATGACGGACCGCATCAACCAAGGAGGGAACTGAGCCATGCGCATCTTCGGTTTGCTGGGCCTGGTGGCCGCGCTGGTCATCGTGGGCTTGCTGGCGAAGCAGCAACTGGGCGCCACGCGCGCCAGCGTGCCGGCGCCGCCGCCGCGCCGCATCGACCGGTGCCGATGCGCCGCCCGCCACCGTGCGCGACCAGAGCCGGCAGATTCAGCAGCAGTACAAGGAGGCGCTGGACGCCGCCATGAAGGCGCAGCCGCGCGACGTGCCTGACGATGCCCGGTGACGACGTGCGCGCGCGATTTCAAGCCAAATAGGCCTCCAGCGTCCGCCCATCAAGCGCCGGCAGCTATTGATATTGAAGCAACCACCATGCCCGAAGCCGTGCTGACCAACGATGCCGACGCCATGCGTCTGGCGCTGGCCGAAGCCCGGGCCGCCGCCGCCGCGGGCGAGGTGCCGGTGGGCGCCGTGGTGGTGAGGGACGGGCGCATGATCGCCACCGGCCGCAATGCCCCCATCGGCACGCACGACCCGAGCGCGCACGCCGAGATCGTGGCGCTGCGCGCCGCCGCGGCCGCGCTGGGCAACTACCGGCTCGACGGCTGCACCTTGTACGTGACGCTGGAGCCCTGCGCCATGTGCGCCGGCGCCATGCTGCACGCGCGGGTGGGGCGCGTGGTGTACGGCGCGGCCGACCCCAAGACCGGCGCCGCCGGCTCGGTGCTGAACCTGTTTGCCGAACCGCGCCTGAACCACCATACGCAGGTGCAGGGCGGCGTGCTGGCCGATGAATGCGCGGCGCTGCTGCGCGATTTCTTCAAGCCGCGCCGCGTGAACGCCAGCCCCTTGCGCGACGACGCGCTGCGCCCGCCCGACTCGGCGTTCAACAACTTGCCCGGCTACCCGTGGGTGCCGCACTACGTCTGCGATCTGCCGGCGCTGGCCGGCCTGCGCCTGCATTACCTGGACGAAGGCCCGCCCGACGCCCCGCGCACTTGGCTGTGCCTGCACGGCAACCCGGCGTGGAGCTACCTGTGGCGGCACATGATCCCCGTCTTCACCGCTGCCGGCCACCGCGTGGTAGCGCCCGATCTGATCGGCTTCGGCAAGAGCGACAAGCCGAAGAAGGAAGACGCGCACACGTTCAGCTGGCACCGTCAGGTGCTGCTCGAACTCGTCGAGCGGCTGGACCTGCACAACGTGGTGCTGGTGGTGCAGGACTGGGGCGGCCTGCTGGGCCTGACGCTGCCCATGGCAGCGCCCCGGCGCTACGCCGGCCTGCTGGTGATGAACACCACGCTGGCGACGGGTGAGGCGCCGCTGTCGGCGGGCTTTCTGGCCTGGCGCGACTGGTGCGCCAGGAACCCGGCGTTCGACATCGGCCGCCTGCTGGCGCGCGGCAACCCGCAGTTGAGCGCGGCCGAAAGCGCGGCCTACGGCGCGCCGTTCCCGGATGCCGGGCACCGCGCCGCGACGCGCGCGTTTCCGGCCCTGGTGCCCGAGCGGCCGGATGACGACGGCGCGGCCCTCTCGCGCGCCGCGCGCGACTTCTGGCAGCACGACTGGCAGGGCCGCAGCCTGATGGTGATCGGCACGCAAGACCCGGTGCTGGGCGAACCGGTGATGCGCGCGCTGCACGCCGACATCCGTGGTTGCTCCGAACCGTGGCTGCTGCCCGAGGCGGGCCATTTCGTGCCCGAGCATGGTCGCCAGATTGCCGAGCGGGCGCTGCGGCACTTCGCCTCACCGCCGCGTCAGCCGGGCGACGATCTATAATTTTGATAGCTGCCTGCGCAGGACTGGTCTGCGCAAAGGCCAATTTGATTTGAAAGAAGCCGTGCCATGGCCCATGTCTACGTGTATTCCCCTTCCGGCGCTGTGCGCGACCGCGCGGCTTTCAAGCGCGGTGTGGCGCGGCTCAAGGCGCTGGGGCATGAGGTCGAGGTCGATCCCTCGGCACTGGCCAGCTGGCAGCGCTTTGCCGGCGACGACGACACGCGCCTGGCCGCCATCGGGCGGGCCGCGGCCAGCGGGGCCGATGTGGCGCTCATCTCGCGCGGCGGCTATGGGCTGACGCGCATCCTGGAGCAGATTCCGTACAAGGCCATGGCCCGCGCCATCGAGCGCGGCACGCGCTTTGTCGGCTTCAGCGACTTTACGGTGGTGCAGCTGGCGCTGATGAAGAAGGCCGGCGCCGTCACCTGGGCCGGCCCGGCGGTGTGCGAGGGCTTCGGCGCCACCGATGCCGGCGACGCGGCCGAAGGCCATGGCGGGCTGGGCAGTGCGAACGGGCAGGGCGGCCCCGACGAGATCATGCTGGCCTGCTTCGACGACATGGTCAGCGGCAGCAGCGAAGGCACGGGCTGGCGCCTGCCCGCCGCGGACATCGCCGCGCTGAACGGCAAGGACGGCCTGGTGGCGCGCCAGGCGCCGCTGTGGGGCGGTAACCTGGCGATGGTGCTGTCGCTGCTGGGCACGCCGTGGTGGCCCGAGGTGAAGGGCGGCGTGCTGTTTCTGGAAGACGTGGGTGAGCACCCCTACCGCATCGAACGCATGCTGCTGCAATTGCTGCACGCCGGCGTGCTGGCGCGGCAGAAGCTGATCGTGCTCGGCCAGTTCACCGAATACAGCCTGAGCGTCCATGACAAGGGCTATTCGCTGGCCAAGGTCGTCGCGGAACTGCGCAGCCGGCTGAAGGTGCCCGTGCTCACGGGCCTGCCCTTCGGCCATGTGCCCACCAGGTGCTGCTGCCCGTGGGACTGCCGGTGGACGTGCTGGTGGAGGGCAGGGAAGCGCTGGTGCTGTGGGGGCACCAGCACTGAACCGCAGCGCAGCCTGCCGCGGCCGGCCGCAGCCGATCAGGCCCGGATCGTGGTGGGGCGCGACACCATGCCCCTGGGCAACATGCCCTCGAACATGGCCGACAGGCTGACCATGCGCGTGCGCGCCACCTGCTCGCCATGCAGGCCGGCGAGGGCGGCCATCAAGTCGGCGCGGGCGTACCACAGCGCCAGGGCATCGCCACCGGCACGAATGCGGCGGGCGACCTGCGGGTATTGCTGCGCGCCGGGATCGCCCAGCATGTCCAGCATGGCCATGCGGATATCTTCCATCCGGTGCGCCAGGCGCTCCGCATCAGGCTCCTGCGGCCTGGACAAGCGGCCATACAGGGCAGACACCCACCCGTGCTTGAACCATCTCATCGGTGTTGTTACCATGAAGTTTCGTTAATAACCAACGGTTACGATCATAGCGAAGCGCTTGTGCTGACGCCACCCTGACGCGGCGGACCAACCACGGATTCCGTGAAAAACAACGCGTTCGCCACCCTGGGCAGCATCATGCTTGGCCCCAAGGGCTGTCGGGTGCTATCATTTTGAGGCCAATTGCCCGCGGCGAGACAAGGGAATTCCTGCCAATGCAACGGCTTTACATGACCGCTCCCATCGGAAACCAGTCCAGATGAACGTTCGCGCCACCATGGTCTTCATCGACCTCACCGGCAGCACTGCCGCGTATGAAGCGCTCGGGAACGCCCAGGTGGCCGATGTCATCTCCAAGGTGACACAGTGGATCGGCCGTGTGTGCGAGGCCCATGAAGGGCGCACCGTGAAGTTTCTGGGCGATGGCGTGCTGGCGCAGTTCTCGCGCAGTGCCAAGGCTGTCGAATCGGCCATCTTCCTGCAGCAAAGCCACACCGAACGCCTGGAAAAATGGCCCGAGCCGCTGCGCATGCGCCTGAAGATCGGCATGGCCTCCGGCGACGTGGTGCAGCGCGACGACGACGTGTATGGCGACCCGGTGAACCTGGCGGCACGCCTGTCCGACATGGCGGGTGCCAACGGCATCTGGGCAGACGAGGGCGTCATCGCCGAACTGCGCCAGGATCGCGAAGCGGCCGTCAAATCCGGCCACCTCGAACCCGGGGTGATGGACGCGGCGCGTTACCGCTCGCTGGGCATGATCAACGTGCGCGGATTGACCGAGCCCCGGTCGATCTTCCAGATCGAGTGGAGCGAGGATGTCACGACAGACTTGATGACCGTGCGCGGCATGTTGCCCGAGGCGCAACGTGCGGGTGCCGGCAGTGGCGGCAGCATCGCACTGGCCTGGTTCGGCA
The DNA here is from genome assembly GCF_013423955.1 of Ottowia beijingensis. GTDB lineage: Bacteria > Pseudomonadota > Gammaproteobacteria > Burkholderiales > Burkholderiaceae_C > Ottowia > Ottowia beijingensis. Next base: position 71,198 of record NZ_JACCKX010000002.1, read on the forward strand.
CGACCCGGGTGTTCACGGCCGCACAACTGCCGGTGTTCATCGGGCGCATTCCGGACAGCGGCTTTGTCGTGAAGGACCAGCGGGTGTCGCGCAGCCACGCGCGCCTGGAGTTCATCAACGGTGCCTTCGTGCTGACCGACCTGAGCAGCTTCGGCACCTGGGTGCGTTTCAGCGAGAACCCCGACGCCGAAGTCCAGCTGCGGCGCAACGACTGCGTTCTGCACTCGACCGGCGAGATCGCACTGGGTGCGTCTTTCAGCGACTTCAGCGCGCCAGTGGTGGCGTTCAACGTCAGCTCCGGCGATTCAGCAGGCCAGGGGCCGTATCTGTTCGATGACGCGAGCGCAGCAATTTAGGTAGAGACCCAGATTGATCCTGCTTCACCTCGTTTATTATTAACATAATGCACATCGTATGAAGTGAAGCCACCGCGTCGGCCACCCGGCCACGTGGTGCAAAGCCGCGTCGAGCGAAGCCGCAAGCTGCGCGCCATGTACCGATCACTCGGCGGGTCGCGGGCCGACTGCGCGAAGCATCTTCACGTCACCGAGCGGTGTTTACGTAACCGGGAAGCTGGTCGCCACGCCATCCCGTTCGCGGCCTTCCGGCTGCTGCGCATCAGCTTAGTGCTTAGTGGTCTGCGCGCCGTCCGGCAATCACCACTGTCCGCGCGGCCCTTGCTTCTGCTGCGACCAGCGCAGCGCCGTTTCCATCAGTTCCACCGAATCGCGGCGCTCGGCGCGGCGGGCGAAGTCGAGGGCGCTCAAACCTTTCTGGTTGCGCATGTGGATGTCGGCGCCGGCTTCGATGAGCAGTTTGACGGCTTCCGGCGTGCCGTACGACGCGGCCATCATCAGCGGCGTGGTGCCGTTGGGCGATTGAGCGTCGATGAAGGCGTGCTCTTCGAGCAGCAGGCGCATGATGTCCAGATGACCGCCGGTGGCGGCGTAATGCAGCGGTGTCCAGCCGGGTTTGTTGACGTCGGCATCCCTGGCGATCAGCTGCCGCGCCAGATCGAGGTGGCCCTTCAGCGCGGCCATCATCAGCGGGCTTTCGTCCGTGGCGTTGCGGGTTTCGGGTTTCAGCCGCGGCGAATCGATCAGCAGCCTGGCCACACGCAGCGAGCCTTCCTGCAGCGCCATGTACAGGCCCGGCACGCCCTTTTCGTCCTTGGTGTTGGGGTCGACCCCGCTGGCCAGCAGGCTGCGCATGGCGACGTCGTTGTCCTGCTTGATGGCGCGGAAGAAGGCGCCGGAATCGGCCAGGGCGGCGACGGTGAACAGGCCGAATGCGACGGCAGTGATGCTCTTGCGGACGTTGCGGATCATGATGAAACCCTCGGAAACAAGCGGGTGAAATTGGCGCTGGTGATCTCGCCGATGCGTTCGACCGTGGTGCCGCGCAGCTCGGCCAGGCGCGCAGCCACGTGCGGCACGTAGGCCGGCGTGTTGACCTTGCCGCGGTAAGGCACCGGCGCCAGGTAGGGTGCGTCGGTTTCGATCAGCAGGCGATCATCGGGCACCAGCGCGGCCACCTCGTGCAGTTCGCGGGCGTTCTTGAAGGTGACGATGCCCGACAGCGACACGTAGAAGCCCAGGTCCAGCGCGGCGCGGGCCACCTCGCGCGTTTCGGTGAAGCAATGAAACACGCCGCCGGCACTGCCGGGGCCGCCCTCCTCGCCCTCTTCCTTCAGGATGCCGAGCGTGTCTTCGGACGCCGCGCGCGTGTGTATGACCAGCGGCACGCCGGCCTGCCGTGCGGCGCGGATGTGGGTGCGGAAACGCTCGCGCTGCCATGCCAGGTCGGCAATGCTGCGGCCGCCCTTGCGCTCTTCCATCTGGTAGTAATCCAGGCCGGTCTCGCCCACCGCCACCACGCGCGGCAGGCGGGTGGCGGCCACCAGTTCATCGACGCTCGGCTCGTGCACGTCCTCGCTGTCGGGGTGCACGCCGGCCGTGGCCCAGAAGTTGTCGTAGCGCGCGGCCAGCGCCTGCACCGACGGAAACTCCTCCATCGTGGTGCTGATGCACAAGGCGCGCGTGACTTGCGCAGCGGCCATGGCGGCGCGCAGTCCGGCCATGTCGCCCGCCAGTTCGGGGAATGTCAGGTGGCAGTGGGAATCGGTGAACATGCACAAGGCCAAGCGGCCGAACCCGTCGGCGCGCTGGCAGAAAAATGACTGATTTCGATGCTAGCACCGCCCATGCAGGCGCGCTGTCGGCGCGAGCCGCGTCCGGCCGGCCGCAGCCCCCGCGTCAGATGGTCTGCGTCGGTCGGTCCGAGCTCAGTGCGGAGCCGAGAATCTGCTCGATCTTGACCTTGAGCTGCTCCGACTTCTCGTCTTTCGGAAAGCGGATGCCCACGCCCTGCGTGCGGTTGCCGGTCGCGCGCGCCGGGGTGATCCAGGCCACCTTGCCGGCCACCGGGTAGCGCTGCGGGTCGTCCGGCAGCGTGATCAGCACGTACACGTCGTCGCCCAGTTTGTGATCGCGCGCCGAGGGAATGAAGATGCCCCCTTCCGCGAACATCGGGATGTAGGCTGCGTACAGCGCCGCCTTTTCCTTGATCGCCAGCTGGATGACGCTGGGTCGGGGCGTGGACAGGGCGGCGTTCTGGCTCGGGCTGGTGGACATGACGGTGCAAAAGGGGTTCAGCGACGCGAGTTTAGGGCCTGCCGTGCACTGCTGACCAGGAATTCTGTCGCCAAACCGGGGTTTAAGGGATGTTCGGCGGTGCGTGTCGACTGCGCCAGCTGCTGCCACCACTTGGTGAGCGCGCCCACGGGCAGCGGCCGCTCGGGCAGATCGGCGCGGTCGAAGAAGCGCGGCGCGGCACCCACCTGCAACGCCAGCAGGTCGTGGCACAGCTTCTGCAGCCGTGCCACGGCTTCGGGCAGTGGCAGATCGGCCAGCGCGCTGGCCTCGCCCTGCGCCAGTGCCCGTGGCAGCAGTGCCCAGCGGCGCGCGCTGTCCTTGCCCTGCGCCAGCGCCAGGGCTTCGGCCGGCCGCCCGCCGCCGGCGCGCAGCAGGGCGGCGCCCTCCCGGCCGCGATGCCCTGCGCGCTCAGCCACGGCAGCGCCTCGTCCGCGTCCGGCCACAGCAGGGTGTGGCCCAGGCAGCGGCTGCGAATGGTGGGCAGCAGCAGGTGCGCCGCGTCGGTGGCCAGCACGAAGCGCACGTCGCCCGGCGGCTCTTCCAGCGTCTTGAGCAGGGCGTTGGCGGTGACCTGGTTCATGCGCTCGGCCGGGTACACCAGCACCGCCCCGCGCGCGCGCCCGCTGGTGCGCTGGGCGAATTCGATGGCGTCGCGCATGGCATCGACACGGATCTCCTTGCTGGGCTTGCGCTTCTTGTCGTCAATGTCGGATTGCGCCTTTTCGGGCAGCGGCCAGCCGCGCGCAATCATGTCGGTCTCGGGCATCAGCACCACCAGGTCGGGGTGCGTGTGCACGTCGATGCCGTGGCAGCTGGCGCACTTGCCGCACGCGCCCTGGGGCGTGGGGGCATCGCACAGCCAGGCGCGCACCAGGGCTTCAGCCAGTTCGAACTGGCCCAGACCCGACGGGCCCTGCAGCAGCCAGGCGTGGCCGCGCTGGGCCAGCAGGCTTTCCAGCTGGCGCGCAATCCAGGGGCCGGCGCGCTCACAGCCATCCCCTGCCCTGCACCGCCGCCTGCACGTCGCGCCACACGGCGTCGCGCGGCTGATCGGCGTCGATGCGGGCGAAGCGCGCGGGCCTCGCCGGCGCGGCGGGCGTAGCCGGCGCGCACGGCGTCGAAGAAGGCGGCCGGTTGCGCCTCGAACTTGTCGGGCACACGCGCGCCCACCAGGCGCTCGGCGGCCACGGCGGGTGGCAGATCGAACCAGATGGTCAGATCGGGCTGCAGCAGCGGTTTATGGGTCAAATCGGCCTCCAGCTCCCGTGTATCCTGCACCAGAAGCTCCAATTTTGATAGCGACTGCCAGTCGAGCCCGCGCCCGCCGCCCTGGTAGGCAAAGGTCGCGTCGGTGAAGCGGTCGCACAGCACCGCGTCGCCGCGTGTCAGCGCCGGGGCGATGACCTGGCGGATGTGGTCGCGCCGGGCGGCGAACATCAGCAGCGCCTCGGTCAGCGCGTCCATGGGCTGGTGCAGCGCCAGCGCGCGGATCTGCTCGGCCAGCGGCGTGCCGCCGGGCTCGCGCGTCAGCACCACGGTGCGGCCGGTAGCGCGCAGGGCGTCGGCCAGCGCGTCGATGTGGGTCGACTTGCCGGCACCGTCGATGCCCTCGAAGCTGATGAACAGGCCCGTCTGCGCCATCGTCGCCATCGCCGCCATCAGTTGCCGCTGGCGGCCGGAGCCGGGGCGGGCGCGCCGCCGCCGCGCTGGTACTTGTTGACCGCACGGTTGTGGTCCTGCAGCGATTCGCTGAACTTGCTGCTGCCGTCGCCGCGCGCCACGAAGTACAGCGACTTGGTCTGCGCCGGCTGCACCGCCGCCATCAGCGAGGCCTTGCCGGGCATGGCAATCGGCGTAGGCGGCAGGCCGGCGCGGGTGTAGGTGTTGAAGGGCGTGTCGGCGGTCAGGTGGCTGCGGCGCAGGTTGCCGTCGAACGCATCGCCCAGGCCGTAGATCACGGTCGGGTCGGTCTGCAGCCGCATGCCGATGCGCAGGCGGTTGATGAACACACCGGCGATCTCGGGCCGGTCGCCGGCCTGGCCGGTTTCCTTCTCGACGATGCTGGCCAGGATCAGCGCCTCGTCGGGCGACTTCAGCGGCAGGCCGGGCGCGCGCGCGTCCCAGGCGGCCTGCAGGCGCCGGTCCATCAACTGCAGCGACTGGCGCAGCACGTCCACATCGCTGGCGTTCTTGAAGTAGTGGAAGGTGTCGGGGAAGAAGCGCCCTCGGGTGCCACGCCCGGCTTGCCCAGCGCCTTCATGATCTCGGCCGGCGCCATGCCTTGCGTGTCGTGCCGCAGATGCTCGGCTTTGGAGAGCGCGTCTCGGAACTGCTTGAACGTCCAGCCTTCCACCAGCGTCACCGTCAGCACGATGCGGTCGCCGCGCACCAGCTTGCCCAGCAGGTCGCCCGGCGTCATGCCGCGCGTGACGGCGTAGTCGCCGGGCTTGATGGTCTGCTCGCCCACCGCGAAGCGGAAGAACGCGTGCAGCAGATCGGCGTTGGTGCGCACGCCGCCTTCCACCGCCTTGGCGGCGGCGGTGCGCAGCGAGGCGCCCTGCGGCACGCTGATCTCGACCTTCTCGGCCGCCAGCGGCAGCGGCTGCTGCGTCCACCACCAGGCCCAGCCGCCGGCCGCCAGGGCCAGCGCCAGCAGCAATGCCAGCAATTTGAATAGGGTTCGCACGGGGCTATGAACGTCCTGAAAACGAGCCGGCCATGATAATTCAGCCCATGTCCGAGTCCGTATCTGCCTTCCCGCCGTCGCCGCATCGAACGGCATCGCCCCCTGTCCCACCTGGGCGTCATCCGCGCCCGGGGCGAAGACGCCGCCACCTTCCTGCAGGGCCAACTGACGCAGGACGTGGTGCTGATGAAGCAGGGCGAGGCGCGCCTGGCCGCCTTCTGCAGCGCCAAGGGCCGCATGCTGGCCAGCTTTCAGGTGCTGAAGACCGCGCCCGACGAACTGCTGCTGGTGACCAGCGCCGACACCCTGCCCGCCACGCTCAAGCGCCTGTCGATGTTCGTGCTGCGCGCCAGGCTCAAGCTGAGCGACGCGACCGGGGATTACGCGGTCTGGGGGCAACTCGGCGAAACTCCTGATTTGATAGCTGCCAGCGCCGATGGGGCGGGCGCTGAGGCCCAAAACGATGCCGAAAAACCAGCGCACCGCATCGCCCTGCCCGCCGCAGGCGGCGTGGCACGCACGCTGTGGTTGGCGCCCGCCGGCAGCGCCCTGCCCGCCGGCGTGGCGCCCCTGACCGAAGCCGACTGGCTGCTGGCCGAGGTGCTGGCCGGCGTGGCGCGCATCACGCCGCCGGTGGTCGAGGCCTTCGTGCCGCAGATGCTGAACTACGAAAGCGTGGGCGGCGTGAACTTCAAGAAAGGCTGCTACCCCGGCCAGGAAGTGGTGGCGCGCAGCCAGTTCCGCGGCGCCATCAAGCGGCGTGCCTACGTCGGCCACGTGGCGGGTGCGGCGCAGGCAGGGCAGGAGGTGTTCTCGGCGGCCGACCCCGATCAGCCCGTGGGCCAGATTGCGCAAGCCGCCGCGGCAGACGACGCTGCAGCGGTGATCGCCGTGCTGCAGGTGGCCGAGGTGGCGGCTGGCGCCGCACTGCACGTCGGCAGCGCCATCGGCCCGGCGCTGACGGGGCTGGCGATTCCGTACCCGCTCGCGGAAGACATCTGAGCATTTGCTGAAAACCCCGGCGCGAGAGGCTCTGGCCCGCGACCTGGAAGCGCTGCAACGGCGCACTTTCAAGCGTCGCCACCCACAAGCGCGGCCGCTCGCCGGCGTGATAAAATCACACCGCCGCCTGTTGCGATAGGCGCGCCCCATGTGGCGCGTTACGCTCAGGCGCCAAGGGCGAACCACCAAGCCGGCTGCCGTGCCCGCAAGCGGCATGGGCAGCCGGCGCCCTCCAACACGACAGGAACGCACCGTGCGCATCTCACCCCCTGGCATCGCACTATCACCCGGCATGTGTCCCGGACATTGCCCGCAACCGCGCCGTGGCGCAACTGCGCGGCGCCTGGTTCGGGGCCTGCCTGCTGGCGGCGCTGGTCACCCCGGCGCTGGCCCAGACCCCTTCGGCCAACCTTCTCGTCAACGGCGGCTTCGAGAACAATCCGCCGCCCTCCCTTTGCGCCAATAACCTGGGGGCGTCGGTCACGCCCTGGCAGTTGGCGGGCGGTGGCCACCAACGTCATCGCCGTCGACGGTGGCACGACGGTGGACCCGGCCCTGGGTCGAACCGGCGGCGGCACCTGCAACTACGGCATCAACGTCAACTTCGATGCCGAGGTGGCCAACCCCAACGGCACTCGCCGGCATTACCTGGACATCGACGGCGTCAACGAGCTGTACCAGACCCTCGTCGTGCCCAGCTGCGGCAGCGGTGACACCCGACCGCGCACGCTCCGGTTCTCCGGCTATTTCTCCAGCCGCGACACCGGCACCGGCGGCAGCGGCACGGTACGCCTGCTGCGCGGCAACGTTCAGGTGGCCGGCAGTCGGGTGCAGCCCGTGGACGGAGAGGGCGTGTTGCTCGCGTCCGTGAGTTCACCCCCGCATTGCCGTGGAATCGCTGGACGCAGGTATCCGGCACCGCCACCGTGGTGCCTGGCGACAAGATCACCTACGCCATCTACATGTCGAACCCCACCAATTTCGACAACGCATCGATCACCGTCGACGATCTCGACTGCCCCGCCACCACGCTCACGCTGAAAAAGCACTGGGCCGGCGCCACCGTGGGCAACACCGCGACGCTGACCGCCACCCGTGTGGCCGGCACGCCCGCCGTGCGCACGCAGATCGACTCGCTCAGCTCCACCGCCACGGCCGCCGCCAACGCGCCGGGCGGCCAGACCACCACCGACGCCACGCCCACCACCGTTTTCGCCGGCGACGTGATCGAGTTGGCCGAAACCTTCACGCCCGCCACGGCCACCTACCACGCCGGCCTGCAATGCACGGGCGACGTCGGCCTGAGCGGCTTCACCCTCACCGTGGGCGCGCTGGGCGCCGGCGCCGCGCCCATCGTCTGCACCTTCAGCAACAGCCTGAGCGCACAGCCCAGCCTGGTGGTGGGCAAAGACATCGCCGGCGTGGCCGACACCAACGACAACGGCGTCACCGGCGATGCCGGCGACCTGGTGACCTACGCCTTCACGGTGCGCAACAACGGCAACGTCGCCCTCACCGGCGTGAGCCTGACCGACCCGCTGGCCGGCCTCTCGGCCCTCGCCATCACCTGGCCCGACCCGGCCAACCCCGGCACCCTGCCCGTCAACACCGAGGCCACCGCCACGGCCACCTACACCTTGACCCCCGCGGACGCGGCATCGGGCCAGATGAGCAACACCGTCACCGCCACGGCCAACCCCGTGGGCGGCGTCACGCCGCGGGGCAGCGACAGCATCACCCAGCCCGTGCTGCCCACGCCTGCGCCGCAGCTCACCCTGGCCAAGACCGCTGCCGTGGCCGACACCAATGGCAACGGCTCGCAAGGCGACGCGGGCGACGTGGTGACCTATACCCTCACCGCCACCAACGCCGGCAACGTGCCGCTGAGCGGCGTGGTGCTCACCGACCCGCTGGCCGGCCTTTCGACCCTCACCATCACCTGGCCCGATGCGGCCAATCCCGGCACCCTGCCCGTGGGCGCGCAGGCCACCGCCACCGCCACCTACACGCTCAGTGTCACGGACGCGACGGCCGGGCAGGTCAGCAACACCGCCAGCGTGACCGCCGATCCGGTCAACGGCAAGGTGGCCGTGCCGCCCGCCACGGCCACGGCCAGCCAGCCCGTGCTGCCCACGCCGGCGCCGCAGCTCACCCTGGCCAAGACCGCCGCCGTGGCCGACACCAATGGCAACGGCACGCAGGGCGATGCGGGCGACGTGGTGACCTACACCCTCACCGCCACCAACGCCGGCAACGTGCCGCTGAGCGGTGTGGTGCTGACCGACCCGCTGGCCGGCCTTTCGACCCTCACCATCACCTGGCCCGATGCGGCCAACCCCGGCACCCTGCCCGTGGGCGCGCAGGCCACGGCCACCGCCACCTACACGCTCAACGCCGCGGACGTCACAGCCGGACAGGTCAGCAACACCGCCACCGCAACCGCCGACCCGGTCAACGGCCTGGTGGCCGTGCCGCCGGCCACAGGCACGGCCAGCGTCAGCACCCGGGCGGCGCCCCAGGGCGTGACCGCCGTGCCCGTGAACCACCCCTTGGCCCGGTGGTTGCTGGTTGGCGCGGTGGCATGGCTGGGCCGCCGTGCCTGGGCAGGGCGCAAGTAATTCCATCTGCAATTCAACGCGTCAATCGCCGTCATCCCGGCGAAGGCCGGGATCCATGTTTCTCCGCACACGCCGTCTGGATTCTGGCCCCGTATCGCGGTACGGGGCAGGCTTTGCGCCGGAATGACGAGATATGGCAGCTTTGATCTGGAATTGGAATAAGAGCGTCGCGTGCAGGCCCGCCGGCCCGCCAGGACGCCGGTGGAAGGCGGTATCGCCGTGACCGGCCTATCATGCCCGGCACAACACCACCACGAGGAGACACCGCCATGCCCGCTTTCGACACCCTGCTCTCCGGCTACAGCTTCTTCGAGGGCCCGCGCTGGCACGACGGCCGGCTGTGGCTGTCGGACTTCTACACGCACCAGGTCATCGCCTGCGATCTGCAGGGCCGCGTCGAAAAAATCGCCGACGTGCCGGGCCAGCCCTCGGGCCTGGGCTGGCTGCCGGATGGGCGGCTGCTGATCGTCTCCATGCGCGACCGCCGCGTGCTGCGGCGCGAGGCCGATGGCCAGCTGGTGACGCACGCCGACCTGTCGAACATCGCCACCGGCCACTGCAACGACATGGCCGTGGATGCCCAGGGCCGCGCCTGGGTGGGCAACTTCGGCTTCGATCTGATGGGCGGCGGCGGGGTGCAGACGGCCAGCCTGGCGCGCGTCGACCCCGACGGCAGCGTGCACGAGGCGGCGCGCGACCTCTACTTTCCCAACGCCATCCTGCCCACGCCCGACGGCCGCACGCTGATCGTCAACGAAACGCTGGGCAACCGCCTGTCGGCCTTCGACATCGCCGCCGACGGCAGCCTGGGCCCGCGCCGCGACTGGGCGGTGTTCGGCCCGCTGGTGCAAAGCGACAAGCTGGACGACTACATCGCCGGCGGCAAGGTGGCCGCCGATGGCGGCGCGCTGGACGCCGAAGGCGCCGTGTGGGTGGCCGACGCCATCGGCAACCGCGCCCTGCGCGTGGCCGAGGGCGGGCGCGTGCTGCAGGAGGTGTCGACCGGCGCGCAGGGCACCTTTGCCTGCACGCTGGGCGGGCCGGACGGGCGCACGCTGTTCCTGTGCGTGGCGCCCGACTTCATGGAGCACCACCGCGCGGCCGCGCGCGAGGCGCAGATCTGGACCACGCGCGTGGACGTGCCGGGCGCGGGGTTCTGACGCGCGGCGACGCCGGCCGCCGGCCCGCCGGCCTTGGGCGCGGCGCGATGCTGAGGAGGTTCCCGCAAGGGGGGACTTCCCAGATTTTTTGCATGGTTGATAAAGGCTTTGCGCCCAGATAACGGGCGCAAGCAGCTACGTTATTGATACTTCAACATGGCGCCAAATGGCTATCGCTTGTTTCCGCCCTCCAGCGGTGTGGTGGGAAAGCCATGCCCTTGAAGATGTGCCGATCTTCTGCGTTCAAAGGTTTTCAAACGACCGCGCCATGCCGATGTGTGCAATGCCCACCTCGTCGTACGGCGCGCCCTCGGGCACATAACCCAGCCGCTGGTAGAAGCCTTCGGCACTGCGCTGCGCGCTGAGCACGATGCGGCGGTCGCCGCGCTCGAAGGCGGCCTGCTGCAGCGCCTGGATCAGCTGCCGCCCCACCCCGCTGCCGCGCAGCGCGCGGTCCACCGCCATGCGGCCGATGCGGCCCTCGCCCGGCGCTTGCTGCAGCAGGCGCCCGGTGGCCACGGGCATGCCCAGCAGGTTGGTGACGACGGCGTGCACGGCCGTGGCATCGGCCTCGTCCCACTCGTCCGCGCGGGCGATGCCCTGCTCCTCGATGAACACCGCCGTGCGCAGAGCCCGCGCCGCGTCGCCCAGCGCGGCCCAGTCGCCGGTCTGCACATGGGTCACGGGCTGGCCGGCTTCGTAGGCCTCGATCAGCGCGCGCAGCGGCGCCGGCACCGGCCGCGAGGTCTGCGTGGCCGGGTCGGCGAACACGTAGACCAGCTCGCCTGCCGTCAGCAATCGATCGCCACGGAAGATGCCGCCCACGAAGGTCATCGACGAGGCGCCGATGCGGTCGCAGCGCAAGCCGATGTCGAGCCGGTCGTCCATCTCGGCCGAGGCGTTGAACTCCACCGCCGTCTTGCGCAGAAAGATGTCGCCGCCCAGCCGCTGCATGGCCGCGGCATAAGGCATGGCCAGCGCGCGCCAGTAGTCGCTGATGGCGCAGTCGAAATAGGCCAGGTAGTGCGGGTTGAAGACGATTTTTGCATGTCCACCTCGGCCCAGCGCACGCGCAGGCGGTGGTGGTGACGGAAGTCGGTGGGTTTCATGGCGGTTTGCCTGTTCTCAGTCAAATCAGCGGCCAGCGCTTTGGCGGCGGGCGCTGGCAGCTATGGATCTTAAAGTTCTGGGAGGGGCTTGCCCGCGATAGAACCTCGGCCTTACGGCAGCGCCCTATCGCGGGCAAGCCCGCTCCCACAGCCCGGGATCATGGTGCTGGCAGTCCAAAGGCCTGCCGCAGCGCCGCCGCCGCATCCTGGTGCAGCTGCCGCGCCTCGGCAATGGCGCGGCCCATGGTGATGAAGCCGTGCACCACGCCGCGGTAGATCTCCAGATCGACCGGCACGCCGGCGGCGCGCAGCTTGTCGGCGTAGGCCACGCCCTCGTCCACCAGCGGGTCGCATTCGGCCAGGCCCACCCAGGCGGGGCCACGCTATCGACGTCGGCGCTTTCAGCGGCGCAAAGCGCCAGTCGCTGCGGTCCACGCTGTCGATGTAGTGGTGGAAGAACCAGTCGATCAGCGCCTTGTCGAGCACCGGACCGTGCGCGAACAGCGCGTGCGAGTCGGTGTCCTGGTGGTCGGTGGTGCCGGGGTAGATGAGCAGTTGCAGCGCCAGCTTCAGCCCCGCGTCGCGCGCGTGCACGGCGCTGACGGCCGCCAGCGTGCCGCCGGCCGAATCGCCGCCGACGGCGATGCGCGTGGTATCGAGGCCCAGGGCGCGACCGCCCTCGCCCGCCAGCCAGTGCAGCGCATCCCAGGCGTCGTGCACCGCGGTGGGAAAGCGCCATTCGGGCGCCAGGCGGTAGTCGAGCGACAGCACGGCGGCGCCGCTGGTTGCGCTGAGCACGCGGCAAAAGGTGTCGTGCGATTCTATGCTGCCGATGGTGAAGCCGCCGCCGTGGGTGTACAGCAGCACGGGGAGGCCGGTGTCAGTACTGGGCGCGACCAGGCGCGCGGGCAAGGCGTGGCCGTCGCGCGCCGGGATGCGCACCTCCTCCACGCGCGCCAGTTCGGGCTTGACGTCGAGCACGCCGATGGACTTGGCGTAGGCGGCCTTGGCCTGCTGCGCCGTCAGCGTGTGCATGGGCGGGTAAGGCGCCTGCGCCATGCGCTCGACCAGCAGGCGCATGGCGGGGGTCAGGCGGGCGTGGATGTCGGGCGAGTGATTCATGATGAAATAAGCTGCCAGCGCCCTGCTGGCGGGAGCTGGCAGCTATTGATAACGTAGTGACGGAAAGGGTGCGCCGCACCGCTGCGCCGCGGCGCGGCGCGGCGCGGCGCGGCGCCGTCAGCGTGCCCCGAAGCGTCCGCGGCAGCCCCGGTCGACCCAGATCTCGCGGCCGTCGTAGCCCCAGCTGCGGCCTTCGCGGCAGCTGTCTTGCGAGAGCTGGTCGATCAGCGCCGGCCGGCCCCAGCGCGGGTCCCAGTTGCAGCGGTTCAGACGTTGCTCCACGCTTTCGCAGACCACGGTGCGGCCGTAGCCGGGGCTGCGTCCGCCCCAGTCGGCGGCAGCAAACTCGCCCCGGCAGCCACCGCGCACCCAGACGCCGCCGTCGCGGCTGCCCCAGGTCTGGCCTTCGACGCAGGCGGTTTCGGACAACTGGCGCACCAGCATCTGGCGCCCGGGCGCCGGCGCGCGGCATTCCTGGTGGCGGCCTTGTTCGCTTTCGCAGCGGTAGGCATTGGCGGCGGTGCCGTAGTCCGGATTGACCCAACCCTGCGCGGGCCCGAAGTCGCCACGGCAGCCACCGCTGACCCACACCTGGCCGTTGAAATGGCTGCCCCAGGTCTGCCCCTCGATGCAGGGCGCGTCGGAGATCTGGCGCAGCAGGGTCAGGCGTGCCGCCACCGGCGCCTGGCAGTCGCGCCGCCGGCCCTGGTCGCTCTCGCAGCGCACGGTGTAGCGCGTGTCGCCATAGCCACCCACGCCGGCCTGGCCGCCGTAGGTGTCGGCAAAGCGGGCGCGGCAGCCATTCATCACCCAGACGGAGCCGACGCCGCGCGTGCCCCAGGTCTGGCCTTCGATGCAGGCCGCGGACGAGAGGGTTTCCGCAATCACCGGCCGGCCGCGGAAGGGCGTGCCGCACTCCTGAAAGCCGCCGTCACGGCTTTCGCAGGTGATGCCGGGGCCGCCGTAGGGTCGTACCCCGGACTGCCATAGGTCGGGTTGCCGAAGGGCACGGTGCCCCAGGGCTGGCCCAGCGGCTGGCCGATGGGCTGGTCGTACTGCGCCTGCGCCAGCGGCGAGAACGCAACGGCGGCCAGTGCCAGGGCCGCGAGGGACGGAATGCGGGTCATGCGAACGATCTCCTGTGGGTGGCGCCCGAAGGGGCAATCCACTGCTCAGCGCGGTGGCCGGCCGGGCGGTTGTCGCGCCAGCTTCAGGGCGCACCACGGCGGCGCACCGTGCCCGGCACAGGTTTCAAGCCAAATCGGCCTGCAGCGCTGATGCAGCAAGCGCTGGCAGCTATCATTGGTATAGCTCCAGCGCATGCCTGGGCGATCAGCGGAAGCTCACCGTCACCGGCTGCAGGCCGGTCACGCCGTCGTAATGCGCGGTCACCTTCTGGCCGGCCTTGGGCGGCAGCAGGGCCGAGAACGAGGGCTGACCACCTGCCCCGGCCGCAGCGACAGGCCTTCGGCCTTCAGCGCCTGCGCCAGCCACACCACCGCGTTCAGTGGGTGGCCCAGAACGTCGCTGCCCTTGCCGCCGCCCAGCGGCGCATCGGCGGCATCGACCAGGTGCACGTTCATGTCGCGCAGCTCGTTCAGCACGCGGGCCTGGCCCACGGCGTCCTGCGGCACCATCAGCGGCGCGCCGCGCACGCCCAGGCGCGCACCCACGTTCAGCGCGCTCAACGCGGCGCCGTTGACCTTGGCGGGGTCTCCACCACCAGGTCGGGCAGTTCGATGAAGGGAATGATCTGGTCCACCTGCGCCAGCACCTCGGCCGGGGTCTTGGCGTTGTTGATGGCGGCGCTCTTCACGCGCACCAACAGGTCGGCCTCGTACAGCGGGCGGGCGCCGAAGGCGGCGTCCACGGTGGCGCCGCTGTTCAGCAGCATGTTGGTGTACAGCGCGCCCCACACCGGCTCGGTGGTGTTGAAGCGCTTTTGCACTGCCGGGTTGGTCAGGCCCGCCTTGTAGCCCGCCAGGCGGCCGGCCTGGCCAGCCAGGCGCTGCTGCAGCTTGCTGCGGGTGCAGTTGGCGTCGACCATGGTCAGGTTCTCCGGCAGGTTGGCGGCCGGGCGGCGGGCGTTGTAGTCGCCCAGCAGGCGGTTGACGGCGACGTCGTCCAGGCAGCCGGGCGTGTTGGCCACCACCGGGGCCGAGGTGCTGGCGCAGCCGGCCAGCACCGACACGGCGGCCCCCAGGGCCAGGGCTTGTAGTGTGCGGGACTTCATGTAGCGATCTCCTGTGGGTTTGACTGAATAATGAAACCTGAACATCGTACTTTGGAAATCCACCCATGGCCCTCATCCAATACCTCACCCAGATCGAGTTCGACTACGGCGCCGTGCAGCAACTGCCGGCGCAGTGCCAGCGCGTGGGCATCACGCGGCCGCTGATCGTGACCGACGCGGGCGTGCGTGCCGCCGGCGTGCTGCAGCCGGTGATCGACGCCCTGCAGGGCCTGCCGCATGCCGTGTTCGACGGCACGCCGCCCAACCCCGAGGCCGCCGTGCGCCGCCACCGAGATCTACCAGCGCGAGCGTTGCGACGGCCTGATCGCCGTGGGCGGCGGCAGCGCCATCGACTGCGCCAAGGGCGTGGCCATTGCCGCCACGCACCCCGGCCCGCTGAAGACCTACGCCACCATCGAAGGCGGCAGCCCCAAGATCACCGAGGCGGCCGCGCCGCTGATCGCCGTGCCCACCACCGCCGGCACCGGGAGCGAGGTGGCGCGCGGCGCCATCGTCATCGTCGACGATGGTCGCAAGCTGGGTTTTCACAGCTGGAGCCTGATGCCCCGGGCCGCCATCTGCGACCCGGCGCTCACCTGGGCCTGCCGCCCATGCTGACCGCCGCCACCGGCATGGACGCCATCGCGCACTGCATGGAGGTGTTCATGGCCCCCGCCTTCAACCCGGTGGCCGACGGCATTGCGCTGGAGGGCCTGCGCCGCGGCTGGGCCCACATCGAGCGCGCGACGAAGGACGGCAGCGACCGCGAAGCGCGCCTGAACATGATGGCCGCCAGCATGCACGGCGCGCTGGGCTTTCAGAAAGGCCTGGGCGCGGTGCATTCGCTGAGCCACAGCCTGGGCGGCGCCAACCCACGCCTGCACCACGGCACGCTGAATGCGGTGTTCCTGCCCGCCGTGATCCGCTTCAACGCTGGGGCCGAAAGCATCCAGAAGGAAGACCGCCTGGCGCGCATGGCCCAGGCCATGGGCCTGCCCGCCGGCAGCGACGTGGCCGACGCCGTGCACGACATGACCGCGCGCCTGGGCCTGTCCACCGGCCTGGCCGCCATGGGCGTGACCGAAGACCTGTGGGCTGGCGTGATCGAGCACGCCCAGCTTGACCACTGCCACAAGACCAACCCGCGCATCGCCAGCGCCGACGACTACCGGCAGATGCTGGCCGAGTCGATGTAATTCAATTCAGATCAAAGCTGCCCTATCTCGTCATTCCGGCGCAAAGCCTGCCCCGTACCGCGCTACGGGGCCGGAATCCAGACAGCGTGTGCGGAGAAACATGGATCCCGGCCTACGCCGGGATGACGTTATAAGCCGCCGCGGCGCAGCGCCCGCGTGGCGCTCAGAGCGGCTGCACCTGCGCCGGATCGGGCCGCGCCGGCCAGGCCTCGAACTCGTCCGCCAGTTGCCGCGCCGCCTGCACGGCACTGCTCCAGGCCTGCACGCGCTCGGGGTGGTGTGGCGCGGTGGCGCCACTTGAGCTCTCGCCCAGCCAGCTGGGCACCACCGCCTGCTGGAAGTGCGGGTACAGCACCAGCGCGCCGGTGGTGGCAAATTCAGCATCAAATCGGCCTTCAGCGCTTGCTGGGCGGGCGCTGACAGCTATCGAAGATGAAGCGACATAGGCCAGGTGCAGGTGGTAGTCGGTGATGCCGCCGTCCCAGTAGGCGCCGCGTGGCGCCCCGGAATGTCGTGCACCACCTTCAGCACGAAGGGATCGAGCCGCTGGCCTGCAGCGCGTGTGGCGGTACGCGGCCGGGCCGGCGTACAGCCGCAGCGCCCGCAAGCGCGGCGTCAGAAGGTGATGACCTTGTCGGCCGCCATGGTGGCGTCGGCCAGTTCGGCCAGCGTGCCGACGGTGACGCCGCCGATCAGCTGCAGCGAAAGCAGGCCGCGGTTGCCGGCGCAAGTCTTGCACACCTTCACCGGCACCTGCTGGGCCACCAGCTGCTCCACCATCTGCTGCAGGGTGTTGCCCGAGGCGTCCTGCTGGTTAGGCAGGCCGAGCACGGTGGCGTCGGACATCAGGAACACGTCGAGCTGCGGCTTCTCGCCCTCGCGCCCCATCAGCGCCAGGGCCAGGCGCAGGGCGGACAGGCAACGCTCGCTGCCATAGGGCGCGGCATGGATGATGAGCAGGATTTTTGCATGGTCTTTCAGGGTGGGATATCAGGACCGACTGATGTTAGCGCGCGCCGGTGTCGGCCCACACTGCTTGCCGCGCCATCACGGCCTCAAAATCGGGCCGCGCGAGCAGGCGCCCAGCCACTGCGACAGCGCGGGCGCCGTCTGCTGTGCAAAGCGTGCCGCGTCGTGGCGGGCGAACTGGCGCACGAAGGGCGCGATGGCGAAGTCGGCCAGCGCGGGGCGGGTACCGAACAGGTAACGCGGTGCCGCACCACCCTCCAGCCGCACCGCCAGCAGCGACAGAAAGCCCTGGGCAACATCGAAATGCTGCGCCGCAAAGGCGCGCGCCAACGGATCGCTGTCACCCGCGTCAGGCGCCCCGCCCCACTCGGCGCGGTAGCGCGCGGGGTACTTGTAGCGGTCGAGGTGCGGCTTGAAGTCGCGCTCGCAGGCCTCGATCAGGGCCAGCATCTCGGCCAGCGTGCCCTGCGCGGGCGTCAGCCAGCCCTCGGGATCGTGCTGCGCCAGCGCCCAGCGCATCACGTCCAAGCTTTCGTCGATGACCTGGCCACCCGGCAGCACCAGCACGGGCACCGTGCCCTTGGGCGACGCGACCAGCATGGCGGCGGGCTTGGCGCGCAGCGTGATCTCGCGCAGTTCCACGTCGAGCGCCGACACCTGCACCGCCCAGCGGGCGCGCATGGCGTAGGGGCAGCGGCGAAAGGTGTAGAGCACGGGGCGTGGCGTCATGCGGGCATTCTGGCAAAGCGCGCGACACAGCTGGTCACAACACGCCCCCACCGGCGGGGCGGGAACTCTGGCCTTCGTGCGGCCTCGCACCTATAGTGGGGACGTGGCGCACCATGCCCCACCACGCGGGGCGGAACAGGTTCCGACTACCGCCCTTTCTGCCGATGTATGGAGAAGACAAACCATGCACCAGCTCTTGACCCAATTCACCGTCCGCTGGTTGTCGCTGATGACCGGCGCGGCCCATGCCACCACGGCGCTTCGCGCGATGACGCGCCACGCACCCGAGAGCGACCCCGACGATGAAGTGCCGCGCGAACTGCCCACGGTGCCTTTGCCGACCGTGGCTGTGCCCTCGGTACCTTTGGCCACCTGGCCCAAGCCGGCCTGATGACCACCGCGCATTCGGCGCCCCACGGTGCCGGATGCTGGACCGAATCTGTTTTTCGCTCTCGTTTCAATAGCTGCTGGCGCTGACCAGACAAGCGATGCAGGCCTATTTGCTCTGCAAGCCCTTGAGCTTTTCAAACGCCGAAGCCATGGCGCCCTGGGGCGTGGGCGCGTTGCCCTGCCCTGCCCGCCTGCGTAGCCACCGCGGCCGCGGTCGCCCCGGCCGGCGTGCTCGAAGCGGTTCTCGCGTGGGCCATCGCGGCGCGGCGCCTGCGCGTCCAGCTTCATCGTCAGGCTGATGCGCTTGCGCGGCACGTCCACTTCGAGCACCTTCACCTTCACGATCTGGCCGGCCTTGACGACCTCGCGCGTCGTTGACGAACTTGTTCGACAGCTCACGTGCACCAGGCCATCCTGGTGCACGCCCAGGTCGACGAAGGCGCCGAACTGGGCGACGTTGCTCACCGTGCCTTCGAGCACCATGCCCTCCTTGAGGTCGGCAATGTCTTCCACGCCCTCGTTGAAGCGCGCCACCTTGAAGTCGGGGCGCGGGTCGCGGCCGGGTTTTTCCAGCTCAGCCAGGATGTCCTTCACCGTCACGGCGCCGAACTGTTCGGTGGCGAAGGCTTCGGGCTTGAGCGGCTTGAGCAGTTCGCTGCGGCCCATGAGCTGGTCGATGGGCTTGCCGGTCTTGACGATGATCTGCTCCACCACTGGGTAGGTCTCGGGGTGCACGCCGGTCATGTCCAGCGGGTTGTCGCCGCCGCGAATGCGCAGAAAGCCCGCGCTCTGCTCGAAGGTCTTGGGGCCGAGGCCGCTGACTTCCAGCAGCTGTTGGCGGCTTCTGAACGCGCCGTGCGATTCGCGCCAGCGCACCACGGCCTTGGCCACGGTGCCCGACAGGCCCGACACGCGCGCCAGCAGGCGCGCTGGCGGTGTTCAGATCGACACCGACACCGTTCACGCAGTCCTCGACCACGGCGTCGAGCTGGCGCGCCAGTTCGCTCTGGTTCACGTCGTGCTGGTACTGGCCGACGCCGATGCTCTTGGGGTCGATCTTCACCAGCTCGGCCAGCGGGTCTTGCAGGCGGCG
>NZ_JACCKX010000003.1 GCF_013423955.1 Ottowia beijingensis
GTTCAAGCGTTTGCTTGATCGGGGAGCAAGGGTGTCCGTCTGCACGCCTCACGAAACTTCGCCAAATCCTTCCACGATCATGAGAGATCCTTTCGAGCTCCTTGGCGAATTGGTACCAGCGCCTGGTACTCGGGTGATTCGTACCAGGCGCGGGCTTGGGCCACGGACGGGAACTCCAGGACGACGAGGCGGTCTGCTGGAAGCGCTCCTTCGCGCAGTTCCTTGGGCCTGTTGCGGATGAGGTACTTGCCGCCATGGGCTGCGATCGTTGCAGGTGCGCCTGCTGCATAGGGGGCATAGCTTGACGGATCTTCCACGTCAATGAATGCCAGCACGTAGCCTTTCATCCAAGTCTCCGAAGTGAGTAGTGAACAGTGCTAGTGGATGGTTAGGACAAGCTTCCCGATCACCCTCTTGATGTCAGCCGGGCGGCTGCGTCAGCGAAAGATTCAAGAGCGAACACTTGCGTGATGTGTGGGCGCAAGAGTCCCTGCAGGTAGAGCTCGTTCAGTTTTGCTTGAGCCTCTGCGACGAGCTCGGGCGAGTAGGTCGGGTAGTCCGTCCACTGCATACCGGAGACAGAGATGTTCTTGAGCAGCAGGTAGGAGCCTTTGATCACCGGAATCTTGCCAGCGGCGAACCCGATGATCACCGCCCGGCCGCGCCGCGCGAGCGAGCGAATGCACGCATCGAACACATCGCCGCCCACGGGATCGAGGAAGACGTCGGCTCCTTTTCCATTCGTAGCGCGATGCACTTGCTCGCGAGTGGACTCGGGAAGGTTGGCGGCCGAGAGGTCAATCACCTCATCGGCTCCGGATTGATGCACTGCTTTCGCCTGGGCTTCCGAGGTCACGCCCGCGAGGACTTTCGCGCCTAGGGCCTTGGCGATCTGAACGGCGGCAAGCCCTACACCCCCGGCAGCTCCACTGATCAGCACGGTCTCTCCGTTGCGGAAATTGCCGCGGTCCGTGAGCGCAAAGTACGCCGTCTGGTACACGAGGCCCATCGCGGCCGCATCAGCGAAGGGCATTTCTGTTGGTATCTTTTGTGCGCTCGACTGAGGAACGGACAGGCGACTTGCGAAGCAGCCGTTCTCCACTTGGGCCACAACGTGGTCCCCTTGCTTGAAGGTGCGGACGTTCGGGCCGACGGCCTCCACGATGCCAGCTGCGTCCTTTCCAGGAGTGAACGGGCGCTCGGGAAGGATTTGGTACTTCCCGCTCATGACCAGGAGATCGGGAAAGTTGAGAGACGCTGCTTTGACAGCGATCAGGATGTCATCGGAGCCGACAACCGGTTCGGCCACTTCTTCGACGTGATGTGTGCGAGGGTCCTCGCTGAACTGACGAATGAGTACGGCTTTCATGCTGCTCGGAGGGGAGGGGTGATGGGGACGTGTCAAAACTACGGACTCAAGTTGCCCAATTCTGCTGATGATTCTGATGCGTCGATTCTTGGAATTATGTAATCATATTTGCATAGATCGGTTTGATTTTCCGTATAAATATAGGTGTAAACCCTAGTCTTTAGAGAAATTATGTATCAATAACTTGATATAAATTGCTGGCTCTGCAAAGATCGCGCCGTCGCTAGAGCGATGGGCTGCGCGCAGGTCTGTTCTGGTCGCTTGTGCTTCGCATGAGCGCGCCGATGTAGCACGTCTTGGTCGTGGTTCCGATGTATCCCTACCGAAACAAGGAGACAAGACCCATGCGAGAGATCAACGTGCACGAACTTGCCGATGAGGCCAAGTTCAATCGTTTCCATGCCAAGGTGCTGGCCTGGTGCTTCGTGGTCATCATCATTGATGGCTATGATTTGGCGGTCGCTGGAGCGGCGCTTCCGGCCATCATGAAGGAGATGGGCGTGGAAGCCGCGACCGCTGGCTTCATGGCCAGCTCGGCTCTGTTCGGGATGATGTTCGGCGCTATCTTTCTGGGCGCGCTGTCGGACAAGATCGGCCGCCGTTGGACGATCTCTCTTTGTGTGTTTCTCTTCAGCGTATTCACCGCGGCAGCGGGGCTGACCAAAGATCCTGTCACCTTCAGCATCGCGCGCTTCATCGCGGGGCTGGGCATTGGCGGCGTGATGCCGAACATCACAGCTCAGATGACCGAGTACGCGCCCAAGCGGATCCGGAGTTTCCTGACGACCGTGATGTTTTCCGGCTACGCCATCGGCGGCATTCTGGCTGCCGTGCTGGGAAAGCAGTTCATTGCGCAGTTTGGCTGGCAGATCGTGTTCTTTGCCGCCGGTGTCCCGGTGCTGCTGATCCCCTTCATCCTGAAGTCGATGCCTGAATCGCTGTCGTTCCTGGTATCCCGGCGAGACAGTGCGCAACTGCGTCAGATCGCCCAATCCATCGATCCGGGTTGAAGATCGGCGCCAACGACACCTTCCATCCGCCTCGGGCCACCAATGCTGGGGCCGGTGCCACCGTAGCGCAACTGTTCCAAGATGGGCGCGGACTGAGCACGGTGATGTTCTGGGTGGCTTTCTTCACTGGCTTGTTCATGATCTACGCGCTCAGCACCTGGCTGACGAAGCTGATGGCCATGTCGGGCTACAGCCTTGGCCCGCATTGAGCTTTGTCATCGCACTCAATGTGGGTGCGGTGATCGGATCGATCGGCGGCGGGTGGCTTGCGGACCGGTTCCACATCAAATGGGTCGTGGTCTGCATGTACGCGTTGGGCGGCGTCTTCCTGTACATGATGACGCTGAAAACCTCGACGGAGGTGCTCTATTTCATCATCGCAGCGGTTGGGGCTTGCTCGACGGGGGCGCAAATTGTGGTCTACGCCTACAGCGGCCAGTACTACCCGTCAGACATTCGGTCCACCGGCATCGGCATGGCGTCGGGCATCGGGCGCATGGGGGCGATCGCTGCGCCTTTGCTGATCGGGTTGATCGTGTCCCTGCAACTTCCTCTTGAGCAGAACTTCCTGGTCATCGGTGCCGCAGGCGTTGTGGGAGCGATTGCGCTTGCGTGCATCAACCATGGCCGATCGGCTTCGGAACTGACCCTCAAGACCCTCAAGACGAGTACTGCCACGTGAGTGGCATGGATGTGGGGCCTCGCGGCCTGGCCAGGTGCTGCTAGCCCAACCTCGCCTTGCCGGGGGAGGGGCGCCGCGCGTCGAATGCGAGTTCCACACCTGGTTCGGCATCCCCGCACGCCTGTAGGAGCTGTCATCGTCGTAGCGCCGATCGCTTTCATTTGTGTAGTGATGTTGATGGTTATTTGGATTGAGATGTTATATGAAGTAGGTGTTAACCCTGTATTTCTCAAATAAAATACGTCATGATCTTGACGTAAATTGATGGGGCGAGGATCATTGCACTCACCCCAAACCCAGCACGAGAGACAAACATGTCAACCTATCCACACCTCCTGAGCCCCTGCGCGTCGCTGGGGTAGATCTGCCGAACCGCATGGTGATGGGCGCAATGCATACGCGCCTGGAAACAATGGATCGTCCCCATGAAAGACTGGCGGCCTTCTACGCGGCCCGTGCCGCAGGTGAGATCGGCCTCATCCTTACCGGCGGCTACTCCCCGTGCCCGAAGGGGTGATGGATGAAGGTGGTCTGGTGCTGCAAAAGCCCGGGGATTTGGGCGAGCATCGCGCGATCACCTCGGCGGTGAATGAGGCCGGTGGACGCATCGTCCTGCAGATTCTTCACGCAGGCCGTTATGCCAAGGTGTCCACCTGTGTGGCGCCGTCGGCCGGCAAGGCGCGGATCAACGTCTTTCCTCCACGTGCGCTGACGACCGAAGAGGTCTGGGCAACGGTCGAGAGCTTTGCGAACACATCGGCACTGGCAGAGCAGGCTGGCTACGTGGGTGTCGAAATCATGGGCTCCGAGGGCTACCTGATCAACGAGTTCACCGCAGCATTGACCAATCAGCGCGACGACGAGTTCGGCGGCGACTTTGATCGCCGGATCCGCTTCCCCTTGAAATCGTGAAGGCCGTGCGGGCGCGGGTCTCGCCCGAATTCATGGTCATCTACCGCATCTCGTCCATCGACCTGATGGACGGGGTATGACCGGCGAAGAAGTGGCCGAACTCGCCCGCCGGGTCGAAGCGGCGGGTGCCGACATGATCAACACCGGCATCGGCTGGCACGAATCGTCCGTGCCGACCATGGCAGCGCCGGTCCCGCGTGCGGCATGGATCGACGCGATCCGCAACGTGAAGCGTGCGGTCGGCATTCCGGTGATGGCGTCCAACCGCATCAATGCTCCTGATGTGGCTGAAGAGATCATCGCTTCCGGCGCTGCCGATCTGGTTTCGATGGCCCGTCCGCTGCTCGCCGATCCCGAGCGCCCGCAAGACGCGCGAGAACCGCGCCGACGAGATCAATACCTGCATCGCCTGCAACCAAGCCTGCCTTGACCGCATTTTTACCGACCGCGTGGCGACTTGCCTGGTGAACCCGAGGGCAGGGCGCGAGATCGAGCCGACGATAGCAAGACCACCGCGCCCAAGCATTTCGCCGTTGTCGGTGGCGGCCTGCCGGCATGGCCTTTGCGATCAATGCCGCGCAGCGTGGTCATCGGGTCACCTTGTTCGAGGCAGGCGATCAGCTCGGTGGCCAACTGAATATGGCTCGCAAAGTGCCGGGCAAGAACGAGTTCAACGAAATGCTGCGCTACTTCCGGGTCTCGCTGGAGCGCCTGAAGGTCGCGGTGCATCTGAAAACCCGAGCCGATGCGGAGGATCTCGCCGCGCGTGTGCGTTCGGGTGAGCTCGACGAGGTGGTGATTGCGACGGGCGTGATCCCGCGCGAGCCCGAGATCAAAGGCCTTGATCACCCGAAGGTGGTCAGCTACCTGGATGTGCTGGCCAACGGCGTGCCGGTGGGCAACAAGGTCGCTATCATCGGCGCGGGCGGAATCGGCTTCGACGTGGCCGAGTACCTGGTCGGCAGTGCCGAGGAGTCGCTCAAGCCAAAGGTATTCATGGATGCCTGGGGTGTGGATACGGCCATTCGCAGCGCGGGCGGGCTCAAGGCGCCTGCGCAGCACGGCACCGAGCGCGTCATCCACATGTTCCAACGCAAGCCCGAGTCACTGGGCAAGAACTTGGGCAAGTCCACCGGGTGGATTCTCAAGGCCAAGCTGCGCAAGGCAGGCGTGGCGATGACGGCCGGAGCAAGTTACCAGGCCGTTGACGACCAGGGCCTGCACTACAGCGTGAATGGCGAGGCTCGCGTATTGGACGCGGACACTGTCATCCTCTGCGCGGGACAGCTCTCGAACCGGACGCTGTTTGATGGTTTGGCCGAGCGAGGCGTCAAGCCCTACGTGATCGGCGGAGCCGATGTTGCTGCCGAATTGGACGCATTGCGCGCCATCGACCAGGCAACGCGTCTGGCCGTTTCGTTCTGACTTTGACAGCCCTAACTCAGAGACAAGCATGACGAACAAATTCAAACAAGGTCTTGACAAGAACCCGGCCAACTACCAGCCACTGACCCCGCTGGCGTTGCTCGACCGAGCGGCGGACATCCATCCAGACCGCATCGCTGTCATTCATGGCGAGCGGCGCTATACATGGGCCGCCTACGCCCAGCGTTGCCGCAGCCTGGCACGCGCGTTGATCGGCGCGGGCATCCAGCGTGGAGATACGGTCGCCATCCTCGCGGCCAATATCCCCGAGATGCTGGAGGCGCAGTTTGGGGTGCCCATGGCGGGCGCTGTCGTCAACTCCATCAACATCCGCCTGGACGCGGCGGCGATCGCCTTCATCCTGCAGCATTCCGAGACCCGGTTGCTGATGGTGGACCAGCAATTTGCCGAGGTGGCGCGTGCGGCGGTGAAGCTCTCCGGCTTGCAAATGGATGTGGTGGACATCCGTGCAAGCGACGTCCCAGACGCCGACCCGGTGGGTGTGATCGACTACGAGCGTTTCCTGGCCGATGCGCCTGCTGATGCGCAGCTGCGCTACCCCGAGGACGAGTGGGACGCCATCGCGTTGAACTACACCTCGGGAACCACGGGCAACCCCAAGGGCGTGGTCTACCACCACCGTGCGGCCTATCTCAATGCGCTCGGCACCTCCTCTATGCGCGGTTGAACGTAGGAGTCCCGGTCTACCTGTGGACCTTGCCGCTGTTCCATTGCAACGGCTGCTGCTATGCGTGGGCCCTGGCCGCCGTGGCCGGGACGAGTGTGTGCCTGCGCAAGGTGGTCGCGGAGGACATCTACGACGCCATCGGCCAGCATAGCGTGACGCATTTCTGCGGCGCCCCGGCGGTGCTCAGTTCGCTGATCGCAGGCAAGCCGCAGAACTGGAGCAAGCCAAGCTCCCCCATCTGGGTCGCCTGCGCCGGAGCCTCGCCGCCAGTGTCGGTGATCGCTCAAACCGAGGCCCTGGGCTTCGAGGTGCTGCACGTGTATGGCATGACTGAGCAGCACGGTGTCAACACCACCTGCGTGCCTCAGGATTCGTGGGCCGCCATGCCGGCTGAAGAGCGTCTGCGCCACATGGGCCGTCAGGGCGTTCGCACGGCGGTCGCGGGAGACATGATGGTGGCCAATCCCCATACCCTGCAGCCCGTGTCCCGCGACGGCAAGACGATCGGCGAGGTGCTTTTCCGAGGGAATCTGGGCATGAAGGGCTACCTCAAGAACCCCGAGGCTACGCGAGAGGCCTTCGAGGGTGGCTGGATGCACAGTGGCGATCTGGCCGTGGTGTATGAGGACGGCTACATCGAGATCAAGGACCGCTCCAAGGACATCATCATTTCCGGCGGCGAGAACGTCTCTTCCATCGAGGTCGAGGAGGTCCTGTTCACGCACCCGGCGGTGTTCCAGGCCGCGGTGGTCGCCGTGCCGGACGAGAAATGGGGTGAGGTCCCCTGTGCAGTGCTGGAGCTGCATCCGCAGCACGTCGGCACCTTGACGCAGGAAGAGGTCATCCAGTTCTGCCGCGCCAGGCTACCGGGTTTCAAGACGCCGAAGCACGTGCTCTTCGAGCCCATCGTGCGCACTGCCACCGGCAAGCTGCAGAAATTCAAGCTGCGCGACCACGTCGCTCAGGTCATCGCCAACCGCAATCACTGACTCAATTTATTTACAGGAGAGCATTCCCATGCGTGGACTCAAAGACAAAGTGGCCATCATCACTGGCGCAGCCGGCGGCATCGGGCGCAGCCTGGTGCAGCGTTTCCTGGAGGAGGGTGCGCGTCGCCGCACTGGATCTGAACCAGGCTGGCCTCGATGAAATCAAGGGCCAGTTCCAACAGTACGCGGGTCAGCTGACCACGGCTCAGCTGGATATCACGGATCACGACGCGGTTGCCAAGGCTGTGCAGAAGATCCACGCCGATCTCAAGCAGATCGACATCCTCGTCAACAACGCCGGCTGGGACGTGGCCAAGCAGTTTGTCGAGACCACGCCCGATCTGTGGGACAAACTGATCGCGATCAACCTCAAGGGCCCCTGAGCCTGCAGCATGCCGTGGTGCCTTTCATGGTGGCGGCCGGCGGCGGCAAGATCGTCAACATCGCCTCCGATGCGGGGCGCGTCGGTTCGTCCGGCGAATCCGTCTACTCCGCATGCAAGGGCGGCATCATCGCCTTCAGCAAGACGCTGGCCCGTGAGACGGCACGCAGCAATGTGCGCGTCAACGTGGTGTGCCCGGGGCCCACCGATACCGCGCTGCTGCAGTCCTTCACGGGCGGCGGCGAGTTCGGCCAGAAGATCTACGACGGTCTCAAGCGGGCCATTCCCCTGAAGCGCCTTGGCCAGCCCGAGGACATTCCCGGCGCCGTGGCGTTCCTCTCCAGCGACGACGCCAACTTCATCACCGGCCAGGTCATCTCGGTGTCCGGCGGCCTGACCATGCACGGCTAACCCCACCAGGAGACGACCATGAGCAACTACACGGACATCCTCTACGAAGTGAAGGGCGGCGTTGCCCGCATCTCCATCAACCGTCCCGAAAAGTACAACGCATTTCGCGGCAAGACCTGCGACGAACTGATCGACGCGCTGCACCGTGCCGGCTGGGACAAGAGCATTGGCGTCATCGTGCTCACCGGCGTGGGCGAGAAGGCGTTCTGCACAGGGGGCGACCAGTCGGCCCATGATGGTGGCTACGACGGCCGGGGCCTGATCGGTCTGCCGGTCGAGGAACTGCAAGGAATGATCCGCGAGGTGCCGAAGCCCGTGATTGCCCGCGTCAATGGCTTTGCCATCGGTGGCGGCAACGTGCTGGTGACCTGCTGCGATCTCGCGATTGCTGCGGACACGGCTCAGTTCGGCCAGGTCGGCCCGAAGGTCGGCTCGGTGGATCCCGGCTTTGGCACGGCCTATCTCGCCCGCGTGGTTGGCGAGAAGAAAGCCCGTGAGATCTGGTATCTGTGCCGCCGCTACAAGGCGCAGGAAGCGCTCGCCATGGGGCTAGTCAACGCTGTCGTTCCCATGGCGGAACTGGATGCCGAAGTCGATCGCTGGTGCCAGGAAATCATGGAAAAGAGCCCGACAGCGATTGCCATCGCCAAGCGCTCCTTCAACGCCGATTCGGATTCGATCCGTGGTATTGGCGGCCTGGGCATGCAGGCGCTGGCGCTGTACTACGGTACCGAAGAGTCTCACGAGGGTGTCAAGGCGTTCCTGGAGAAGCGCAAGCCGCGTTTCCGTCCCCAATCCGACGAAGGCAGCCAGGCATGAGCGCGGAGCTGACCTACCGTGATGGTGTCGCGATCCTGACGCTGAACCGCCCGAAGGCCTTGAATGCGCTGAACGCCGAGATGGTCGGAGAGATCTCCAACCGTCTTGACGAGGTCGCGGTATCGGACGCCCGGGCACTGCTCATCGTTGGTGCAGGCGGCGGCAAGTCCTTCTGCGCGGGCGCCGATGTGAGCGAACTGCAGGGCAAGAATGCCGGCGAGCAGCGCGAAACCGCACGGCGTGGTCAGTTGGCGTTCGCCAAGCTGGACAGCCTGCGCATTCCTTCCGTCGCAGTCATCACTGGCGTGGCGTTCGGGGGCGGGCTCGAGCTGGCGATGGCGTGCACCTTTCGGATCGCGACGCCCACGTCGCGGCTCGGCCTCCCCGAGATCAAGCTGGGCCTGATTCCCGGCTACGGGGAACGCAGCGGCTGCCGCGCCTGGTGGGCGTTGGGCGAGCTGTGGAGTTGATTGCCAGCGGCCGTGCGATCGATGCCCAGGAAGCAGAGCGCATCGGCCTGATCCATCGCATCGTCGAGGTCGAGGATCCGATCGATGCGGGAGTCGCCTATCTGAAGAGCCTCGGCGAGCCGTTTCCGGCGTCCCTGGGCCATGCGCTCGAGGCGATCCGGCATTCGCAGTCCATGCGCATGGAGGACGGGCTGCAGCAGGAGGCGGAGTGTTTCTCGGCGGCGACCCAGACCGGTGATGCCGTCGAAGGAGTCACTGCCTTCCTGGGCAAGCGCAAGCCTCTGTTCACCGGACACTGAGTGGTTTCCCCACGCAGTCTTTGATTCAGGGAGTCCCTATTTCCAGCGCATCTGATCTCCGGGAGCCAGCGCATTCGGCGGCAAGTCCGATGCTGGTGCGCTCGATGCCCCTTGTGTTCGTGGTCATCTGGGCCACGGGCTTTGTCGTGGCCAGGTACGGCATGCCGCATTCGCCGCCCATGAAGTTCCTGGCGGTTCGCTATGCCTTGTCCGTCGGCTGCTTTGGCATTTGGGCCGTTGCCGCCCGGGCGACGTGGCCGCGGGACGCCCGGAGCTGGCTGCACCTGAGCGTCACCGGGATGCTGATGCACGCCATCTACTTGGGCGGCGTGTGGGCCGCAGTGAAGATGGGGATGGGCGCGGGCCTGACTGCATTGCTCGTCGGGTTGCAGCCCGTTCTGACGGCGATCTGGCTTTCCTGCCGAGGCGGCAGCGTGACAAGAGCCCAATGGGTGGGGCTTGTTCTCGGACTGCTGGGATTGCTGCTGGTGGTTTGGGCAAAGCTGGGGTTCGGGGAGGTCGGCCCTGCCAGTTTGGGTTGCGCGTTGACGGCTCTGCTGGCCATCACCATGGGAACCCTGTACCAGAAGCGCTTCGTGGCTCCCTGCGATGTTCGGACCGCCAGCTTCATCCAATTGCTGGCGGCGTTTGTGGTGACCACACCTCTGGCGTTGCTGGAAACGGAGCCGATGCGGTGGGTCGGCGCCGCTGGGGGCCTGAATTCGGAGCTGGCGGGGGCCATGGCCTGGTCCGTGCTGGGGCTGACGTTGGGAGGCAGCTCTTTGCTGTATCTGTTGATCCAGCGAGGCGCCGCAACCTCCGTCACCAGTCTTTTCTACCTAGTACCTCCCACGACAGCGGTGATGGCGTGGGTGCTTTTGGCGAGCCGGTCACGGGGCTGACGGTCGCCGGGATGGTCGTCACCGCAATCGGCGTCGGGATCGTCGTGCGCAAGCCGAACTGATTCCGATCACGTCCTGAAGGAGTTGAAGCATGACATTCAAGAACATTCTTTTCACGGTGGACAGCGGCGTGGCGCGCATCGTGCTGAACCGGCCGGAGAAGCTCAACAGCCTGGACGCCGAGACCATGGTGGAGCTCCATGAGGCCATGTCCCGAATTGAAGCCGACCGCCAGTTGCGGGTGCTGGTGCTTGGCGGGGCGGGACGTGCCTTCTGCGCGGGGCAGGATCTTGCCGATCCCGCCATGCAGGAGGTCGATGGCAAGTTGCCGGACATCGGCAATCTGGTGGAGCGGTACTTCAAGCCGCTGGTGATGCGCTTGCAGAGCCTGCAGGTTCCTACTGTCGCGGCGGTGCAAGGGTTGGCTGCGGGAGGCGGCGCATCCATCGCGCTGGCTTGCGATCTGGTGGTGGCCGCCCAATCCGCTTACTTTCTGCAAGCCTTCTCCAGGATCGGGCTGACGCCGGATACCGGCAGTACCTGGTTTCTCACGCGATCCGTTGGCACCGTGCGTGCTCTGGGTCTGGCAATGCTCGCCGAGAAGCTCCCAGCCGCGACGGCGGCTGAGTGGGGCTCATCTGGCAGGTGGTCGAGGACTCGAAGTTCGCCGGCACCATCGATGCCTTGGCAGCACAAATCGCCCAGATGCCGACCAAGGCGTTGGTACGCACCCGGCAGTTGATGCATGCGGCCACCAGCCATTCGCTGGAGCAGCAACTGTCCATGGAGGCCAGCTTCATTCGCGAAATGGGCTGGAGTGCCGACTACCGGGAAGGTCTGCAGGCGTTCTCCCAAAAGCGGCCCCCGAACTTCACCGGCGAGTGAGCGGCATGCTCTTGCAGCAAGCCCTTGCGATGTCTCAGGCAGCGGTACTTCACGACCGAGGCATCGCACACGGTTGGAGATCCGAATAAGAAATTTATCCATCTGTTTGCGTTGTTGAACGCAAGCGCTTCGCCACAGGAGGCACTATGAGTCAGTACACCCCACCTTTGCAGGACATGCAGTTCGTTCTGAATGAGCTCGCGGACCTGCATGAAATCGCAGCGCTGCCCGGCTATGGCGAGGCCACTCCCGACCTTGCTCGCGCAGTGCTGGAAGAGGCTGGAGTCTTTGCCTCGGAGGTCATCGCTCCTCTGAACCACTCGGGAGACATTGAGGGCGTTCGCCTTGAAGGTGGCGCGCCCCGTATGCCAGCGGGCTGGGCGCAGGCGTATGCGCGTTTCGTCGAGGCCGGTTGGCCTGCACTGTCCGCGCCTGAAGAGCAGGGCGGACAGAATCTTCCCGGCGTGCTGGCCGCTGCAGTCGAAGAAATGTGGAACAGCGGCAGCGTCGCGTTTGGCCTGCTGAGCCTGCTGTCGCGAGGCGCGGTGAACGTGCTGCGTCACGCTGGTTCGCCTGAACTGCAGCAGCGGTACCTGCCGCGCATGGTCAGCGGTGAATGGACCGGCACGATGGTGCTGACCGAGCCGCAGGCAGGCTCTGACCTTTCCGCCGTGCGCACCCGCGCCACCCGCGCGGCCGATGGCTCGTACCGATTGCATGGCACCAAGATCTTCATCACCTACGGGGACCACGATCTGGTTCCGAACGTGGTGCATCTGGTGCTTGCGAGGGTCGAAGGCGCCCCGGCCGGAACCAAGGGGATCTCGCTGTTCGCGGTGCCGAAGGTGCTGGTCAATGAAGATGGTTCGCTGGGCGAGCACAACGACGTGCGAGCAGTGTCGATCGAGCGCAAGCTCGGCCTGCATGCCACGCCCACGTGCGTCATGGCTTTCGGCGACGGTGCGGGAGCGGTCGGCTATCTGGTCGGTGAGGAGAACCGCGGGCTGGAGTACATGTTCATCATGATGAACTCGGCGCGCTTCGCCGTGGGCCTGGAGGGCATTGGGCTGGCCGAACGCGCTTACCAGAAGGCCAGGGCATATGCGCGGGAGCGGGTTCAAGGCGTGGAGCAAGGCGGTGAGACCAGCGCCAAAGTTGCGATCATCCGGCACCCCGATGTGCGCCGAATGCTGTTGAGCATGAAATCCCGGATTGAGGCCATGCGCGCGCTGGCGGCGGTGATGGCGGCAAGCATGGACCAGGCTGCGCTGAATCAGGATCCGGAAGTCCGGGATGCCCACCAGGCCTTCGTCGAACTGATGATGCCGGTCGCCAAGGGGTGGTTCACGGAAACCGGTCTGGATATCGCCTCCATGGGGATCCAGGTTCACGGCGGCGTGGGCTTCATCGAAGAAACCGGAGCCGCGCAGTATCTCCGCGACGCCCGCATCACGACGATCTATGAGGGCACGACCGGCATCCAGGCGATGGATCTGGTGGGACGCAAGATCGGCCGCGATGGCGGACGCGCGATTGGTGCGGTGATCGTGCGTATGCGGCAGGTCCAGGCTGACCTGGAATCCCATGCGCATGCCGAACTCCGCGCCATTGGTGCTCAGTTGAACAAGGGTATCGGCGACCTCGAGGCAGCAGTGGAGTCGCTTGTGAAGTCTTGGGAGGGCGGTCCCAAGCCTGCCCTGGCGGGTTCTGGTCCGTTCCTGGAACTCCTGGGCATCGTCGCGGCTGGATGGCAAATGGGACGGGCCGCATTGGCTGCCGACCGCCTCCTCGCATCGGATCCTGGCTCGGACTTCTTGACCTACAAGATTTTGACCTGCCGCTTCTACGGTGACCACGTTCTTTCCAAATCGGCGGGGCTGCGGCATGCAATCGTCTCTGGCTCGGGCGCCACGCTGGAGTTCTCTGACGCAGCGTTCTGAAGAGGCAATTGCTTGTATTGCAGACGCGGTCACTCTCTGTGCCGTGAACCTGCGAATGCTGCAATCGGCCAGTCAAGCGGCCTGAATCTGCGGGAAGCCCCGGTGGGGATTCTCGTTGGGAATGCCGCCTGCGAAACCGTCGCTCTATCTCATGCCGCTGCAGGTGTTCATTCCGGGATACCCGCCAGTGAGGGATGGTTGCTAGAGGCGGTGAAGAGAAGAGGTTTGACGAAGTAGTTTCTTCAACGCTCCTTCGAGGGCAGGTGCACCGCTATGCACCAGAAGGAATGCCACATATCGAGAGGAGTATTCATGCAGTCAGCCCCCAGCGCAGCAATGCATCGCCGTGACGCCCAGTGCATTGGCATTCCCCGCGAAACCTTCCCGCTCGAAAAACGCGTCGCCACCGTGCCCGACGTGGTCGAAAAGCTCATTAAGCTGGGCTTCAAGGTCTCCATCGAATCCGGCGCGGGTGAAGCCGCCAACTTCAGCGACGATGCCTACCGCGCCGCCGGGGCCGAGGTGCTGCCGGACGCGGCCGCGCTGTGGGCCGCGTCGGACATCGTGTTCAAGGTGCGCCCGCCGAGCGAGGCCGAAGTCGGCCTGATGCGCGAAGGCGGCACGCTGATCGACTTCATCTGGCCCGCGCAGAACCCCGAGCTGATGCAGCAGCTGGCCGCCAAGAAGACCACGGTGCTGGCCATCGACTGCCTGCCGCGCACGCTCGCGCGCGCAGAAGATGGATGCGCTGACCTCCACCGCCGGCGTCTCCGGCTACCGCGCCGTCATCGAGGCGGCCAATGCCTTCGGCCGCTACTTCAACGGCCAGATCACGGCCGCGGGCAAGGTGCCTCCGGCCAAGGTCTTCATCGCCGGCGCGGGCGTGGCCGGCCTGGCTGCCATCGGCACGGCGGCCAACCTGGGTGCCATCGTTCGCGCCAACGACACGCGCGCCGAGGTGGCCGACCAGGTCAAGTCGCTGGGCGGCGAGTTCGTCAAGGTGGACTACGAGGAAGACGGCTCGGGCGGCGGCGGCTACGCCAAGGTCATGAGCGAGGGCTTCCAGGCTGCGCAGCGCAAGATGTACGCGGAGCAGGCAAAGGACGCCGACATCATCATCACCACCGCGCTGATCCCCGGCAAGCCTGCGCCCAAGCTCATCACCGCCGAGATGGTGCAGAGCATGAAGCCCGGCAGCGTGATCGTGGACATGGCCGCCGAGCAGGGCGGCAACTGCGAGCTCACCGTGCCCGGCGAGGCCGTGGTGCGCCATGGCGTGACCCTCATCGGCTACACCGACCTGGCCTCGCGCCTGGCCAAGCAGTCGTCCACGCTGTACGCCACCAACCTGCTGCGCCTGACCGAAGAGCTGTGCAAGGCCAAGGACGGCGTGGCCGTGGTCAACATGGAAGACGAGGCGATCCGCGGCCTCACCGTGGTCAAGGACGGCGCCATCACCTGGCCCGCACCGCCCCTCAAGCAGGCGCCCGCACCGGCGCCCAAGGCCGCGGCCGCGGCGGTGGCCGAGAAGAAGAACGGCCACGGCCATGGCGCGGGCGCGCCCATGTCCGCCAAGGCGCTGACCATTATCTTCGCCGTGGCGGCCGTGCTGTTCTGGCTCATTGGCGCCTATGCGCCCGCGGCCTTCCTGGGCCACTTCACGGTCTTCGTGCTGGCGTGCTTCATCGGCTACATGGTGGTGTGGAACGTGACGCCCGCGCTGCACACGCCGCTGATGAGCGTGACCAACGCCATCTCCAGCATCATCGCCATCGGCGCGCTGGTGCAGATCGCACCCCCGAGGCGGGGACCAACGGACGGCCCGATGGGCTCATCATGTGGCTGGCGTTCGCCGCCCTGGTGCTCACGGCCGTCAACATGTTCGGCGGCTTTGCCGTCACGCGCCGCATGCTGGCCATGTTCCGCAAGTAGGCATCGCCACAACAAGAAGAACGAGGAGAGCACAACACCATGTCCCCAAGTCTCGCCACGGTCGCCTACCTGGGCGCCGCCATCCTGTTCATCCTCAGCCTGGGTGGCCTGTCCAACCCGGAGACCTCGCGCCGCGGCAACCTGTTCGGCATGATCGGCATGGCGCTGGCCGTGCTGGCCACGGTGTTCGGCCCGCGCGTCAGCCCCTCGGGCATCACCTGGATCGTCATCGCGCTGGTCATCGGCGGCGCCATCGGCCTGTACGCGGCCAAGGTCGTCAAGATGACCCAGATGCCGGAGCTGGTCGCGCTCATGCACAGCCTGGCAGCCTGGCGGCCTGCCTGGTGGGTTTTGCCAGCTACATCGACACCTCGGTGCAGTTCCAGGGCGCGGAAAAGATCATCCACGAGGTGGAGATCTACATCGGCATCCTGATCGGCGCCGTCACCTTCTCCGGTTCGCTGATCGCCTTCGGCAAGCTCAACGGCAAGATCGGCGGCAAGCCGCTGCTGCTGCCGGCGCGCCACTGGCTCAACCTGGTCGCGCTCCTGGTCGTGATCTGGTTCGGCCGCGTGTTCCTGAACGCGCACGGCCCCGGCGCGGGCATGACGGCGCTGGTCGTGATGACCGTGATCGCGCTGCTCTTCGGCGTGCACATGGTGATGGCGATTGGCGGCGCCGACATGCCGGTGGTGGTGTCCATGCTCAACAGCTACTCGGGCTGGGCGGCCGCGGCCACCGGCTTCATGCTGAACAACGACCTGCTGATCGTCACCGGCGCGCTGGTGGGCTCGTCGGGCGCGATCCTGAGCTACATCATGTGCACCGCGATGAACCGCAACTTCATCAGCGTGATCGCCGGCGGCTTCGGCTCGGGCGCGCCCAAGAAGGCCGATGGTGGCGCCGCTGCCGCCGAGCCGCAGGGCGAGGCGGTGCCCATCAGCGCCGTCGAAACGGCCGAGCTGCTGCGCGAGGCCAAGAGCGTCATCATCGTACCCGGCTACGGCATGGCCGTGGCCCAGGCCCAGCACACGGTGAACGAAATCACCCAGACCCTGCGCGCCAAGGGCGTGGAAGTGCGCTTCGCCATCCACCCGGTGGCGGGCCGCATGCCCGGCCACATGAACGTGCTGCTGGCCGAGGCCAAGGTGCCCTACGACATCGTGATGGAGATGGACGAGATCAACGAGGACTTCCCCGACACCGACGTGGCCATGGTCATCGGCGCGAACGACATCGTGAACCCCAGCGCCCTGGAAGACCCGGACAGCCCTATCGCCGGCATGCCGGTGCTGGAAGTGTGGAAGGCCAAGACCAGCATCGTGATGAAGCGTTCCATGGCCTCGGGCTACGCCGGCGTGGACAACCCGCTGTTCTACAAAGAGAACAACCGCATGCTGTTCGGGGATGCGAAGAAGATGTTGGACGAAGGGCTGGCCGCGCTCAAAGGCTGAGGGCGAGTGTGCGAGTCGAGTCCGAGAACTGATACGACGACTGAATGGGCACGTATCTGCTCGGAGGATGTAAGGGTGGTGGGGGCGTTCAGGAGTCCAGAACGAGAGGTTTGTGCAGCAAGTTCGCTTGCATCGGATGGCGATTCAATTCTCGAAGTGGGCGGACAGAGGGGAAGCCTATGCCAAGTCATAACACTCACGTCCTCAGTGAAGAGGAGATCGCTGAAGGTGCTCAACGCATCCGCGGCCGTAGTCATCAGCCTCATGAAGATCTGGGGCTGTACTTTCTCCTCTTGGCCACTGGGGCTCGACCGTTGGAGATCGCGCGTCTGGAGATCCGAGACTACCTTGACCCCACTGGGGCGTGCGCCACTCGTCCGAGTTTCGACCAGAGGTCGCGATCAATGGCCGGTCGCGGCCATTGTTCTTTCGCAGCTCTAGGCTAGATGAGGTTCTGAGCAGCTATCTCGCCGAGCGCGTTCTCCGAAAACTCGGACTTGGTGACGATAGGGCATATAGAGGGCTCGATCCAACCACTCGACTGTTCTTGTCTTCCAGTGGACGGGGTTTTGAAATCACGCCGTACGAAGCGAACGGTCAGAGGCAGTTTCAATGCCGCAGCATCCTGGAAGCCTATCGCAAGATCTTCTGCTATGCCGAGCTCAAGAATATGACGGCGCTTCGAGCGCGCCATACTGTTGCGGCAAAGCTGTATGCGAGAGGGGCGGACGAAGTGCAAGTTGGACTGCTACTGGGTATCGCCGAGCCTAGCGCGGTGCGAGCGCAATTTCCGCGAGAACGCCTCACACTGGAACAGCTCGTAGCCAATCTGATATAGCTTCAGCGCGTTACAGGAGCTTGAAGCTCGGTGGCGGATGCGCCGATCGCCTTGATTTCTGGCTGTCGATCAGTAAGGTGTCTCGTATCGCAAGGAGGTTCTATGCGAAAAGCCATCTTCCTCTTCATCCTAGTGCTGGGCGCAGGTCTCGGCTACCTGCCTGCGCGCCACGAAGACTGGGGGTACGCGTTGTCATGATGGTCTTGGGGATGCTGTTCGGGGGCAATCGGAGGAGCGCTATCGCAAGTTGGGAAGCGGCAGCGTTTGCTTCGCCGAGCTCCGACGGAGGAGGAACTCAATCCGATCCCCGGAATGGGTACCTCCGGTCGAGACCTGGCGGCGAACTACTGGCGGGACGAAGGACATCCGCCGTTCATGAAGCCGCCGCACTCTGAGTACGGCAATCGCATGCACGACGCAGACAAGAGCCTCTAACGGGTCTATTTCTTCAGCGCATCTTTGACAGCTTGCTTGGCGTCCTCAACGATGGGGGCGGCATCCTCCTTCACCTGCTTGCCAGTTTGCAGCATCAGGGACCGCTCCGAAGCCAGGGTCCCATCCGGCGTTTTGGTGATCTGCGCTTTGCGCTCGAAGGTGGCCTGATCCGCGGAGGAGCTTGCACGGATACGCTGGCCTTCTGCCTGGACCTCGCTGCGCATGGCCGACGGGGACTCGCCCGGCGACGCAGCCCTGGGCCCACCGCCAGAGCTGCGCACGCTGCCTTGGTTGGCGCGGTGCTGGCCTCCAAGATCCGGCGCAAGGGCAGGGCTGCTGGAATTCTGCAGGTGCTGGACGGACAGGTCCCCAAAGGCGGACGGCACTGCAGTGCCGTCCGAGAACACCCGGTTGGGCTGCAGCGACTGCCTGGCCAGCTCCGCTTCCATCAGCACGCGCGCCGACGCGCTGTTGCCACCATACTGCTCGGCGTAGCGGGTGAACATCGCGAGGTTGTGGGGATCCTGGGCGATATCGATCGAGATAGTCTCTCCTCGCTCATAGGCCGTCGAGACCCGCTCTGCGAAGGCGCTACGCTCGTTCAGGCTGGCGTCAGCCCGCTCGGTCCGCGCGGTGGTCGATGCCAGCCGGGCGGACAGGTCCTGGGCTTCACGGCTATCGCTGGCGACCATGCTGATGAAGCTTCTGTCCCGAGACACCCGGTCGCCAAACTGCTTGAACTCGGCCAGTTGCTCGCTGTTCATGGAGGTCAGCACCTTTTGTTCAGCGGCAGATAGCCCCGATAAATAGCTCTTGTCGCCAGACGCGTTTGCGCCTAGTCCCGCAAGGGGGTATTGATTCCCACGTGACCGGATGCACCCATGGCAATGCGTGCCACCTGAGATTGCGTGAGCCCCGTCGTGTCCGCCACACTTTTGCTGATCTGGTCCAGCCGGTTGACCGTCTCGCCGAACTGCTCGAAGCCGCTCGATGTGGTGCCGGTGCTGTTGGGGTCTCCTCGTTTTCAGTGCAATAAGTGACGGTACGAAAAGCTAGCACTGGCGCGGAGGTGGTGTTGGTAGATCGTTGATTTCATTGACTTTCCTGTTCACTTTCAAATCTGCGATTCGTGGCGTCAAACCGTGGTCGGTTTCATCCATTGGTGCCAGTTATCGATGCATTTGGCCGCGAAGGCAGGATTTGGTCAGCATAGCGGTCAACCGGGAAGCGAAACACACCCCGCAAGTTGATGCTCTCCAGCCTGGTGGGCGCAATCTTCCCGATCAGTTCCGGTGGAATGACCTGGCGGCGGTTCGACCAGCGATCCAGGACCGCCTGCATCTGTGAGGTATTCCACGCCATCACGATGTTGGCCATCAGCTCAACGCATCGGCCACAGCCTGCATTTCATCGACACGTTTGGCCTGCGCCGGGCTGATCCGGCCGGTATAAATGGCGCGCTTGAGGGCGTTAACAGCCTCGCCCCGATTGAGCACCCGGCGCAACTCGTTCCTGAAAGCGTCCTTGACAAAGTAGTCAGCCAAAAACGCCGTACGCAGCAACCGCCCCAATTGCACGCCAGCCTCATAGATTGGATCGCCCTGGGCGGCAGAACCGAACCGCGCAAGAGCTGCCACCGCACTGGCATGTCCGCTCATGACCGAGGCTGCCAGGTGCACCAGACTATCCCAATGCTTTTCGATCAAAGCGACGTCGACATTGGCTTCGCACACCGCAGCGATTTCTGCGGGCACTTTGGTGCCGCGTGGCACAAAGAGGTGGCGCTGTTTGAGTTCCTTCAACCGCGGGCAAAGATCAAAACCAAGCAAACGGGCATGTGACATGGCAAAGTCGGTGTAGCCATGGGTATCCACAGCAAGCTGGCTGGTCTCCAGCTTTTCTTGGCGGATGACACCTTCAATGGCCACGCCCGCCTGGCGCTCATTGAGCACAAAGGGCTGCGCATGGAAGATGCCCCACCGGTCTTTTACATGGGAGTAGATTCCAATGGAAGGTGTGTTGCGCCGAGGATCAAGCCGGGCTTGCCACACCCGTTTGGTGGTCTCCATGCTCATCATGTCAGAAGATGCCAAATCGGACCGCCCCCAGGTGGCGGCAATCGGGTGTCGCTGCATGAATTCCAGCACAGCCTGGCAGGCCTGGCTCAGACGCCGTTCGTCCCGCGCCCAGCGCATGGCCTGGCGAATGCTGGTGGCAGACAATTGCGGAATCATGCGCGCGCATTCGACCGCAGTCAGACTGGTGCCGTGGGCCATGATGCCGGCATAGACCATCAGCAGCTCGTCGGTAGAGCGCGGCTCACGTCCGAGCATGATCCAGCTAAAGCGCACCTGGGCGTCAACGGCCAGAATCACTTCCGGCAATTGAACCTCACCGATGCGGTGATCCAAAGCCGCGCGCAGCTTGGTCACTTCTGGGTCTTCGTCCTCTGCGGGCAATGGCGACAAATGGAGTTCATCATCCACGCGCAGTACGCCACTGCGGGCTGCAGCGGCCACCGCATCGACACCGGCAGTTACTCTGGCCAGCAAAGGCTTCAAGAAAGTGGCAGCCTTGCTGGGTAACGATAGACGGGCATAGTGTTTCTTGGACTCTGCCTGCCAACGCTCGTCCGTGAAGAACAAGCGCGCACGACCCCGAAAGCTCAGGCTGTGCTCAATCCAGACCGAGCCATTGCGCACCGCGCGGCGCAGGGCAAACAGGGTGGCCACCTCCAACGCCTGAAACGCCCGTTCCCGGTCTGGGCTGGAGATCGAAACCTGCCAGATCATTCCCAGACTTGGTGCCACCACTTCAACTGGCAGCTTTCTGGATCCTTTGAGATATAAAGCTTGCAGCTTGGCAAGGTACTCGATGGCAGGATGCTCGCCGGTGGCCTGCCAGGGCAGCTTTGCAATGGCGACGAGCAACGACCGCACGGGGCGAATTCCATCAATCAATCCCTCGCGGACCAGGAGGCCCTGCTCGGTGGTTTGCGTTTCTGGGTTTCGGTGATCAAGGCTTCAAGACGGGCACGCAACTCAGCATCTGGCACCGCACCTTGCGCGCTCAAGGCAACAAGTTCGCCGAGCAGCGTTTTGTACATTGCGGCCCAATTGACGGTAGCGGGGACATCGGCGGCAGCCTGACGCCACAGATCGGCGATCCGGCGCTGCACCATAAGGATCAACTGGTCTGTGGTGGTGAACAGGCAATACCGAAGAAAGCATGCGACCTCCACGGTGCGCGCTGGCTCTTTGATCTTGGCTCCGGCTGAGGGCGGCCTGGAGACAAGTCGGCGCGCGTAGCGGCGCAAGATGAGATCGGGGATGTCTGCCAGGTGCTTATGAACGTCCAGCGTGTAAAGCAGGTCGATGCGCTCCAGTACCTCGCTGATTTGGCGGGTTGAGTGTTTCGCCGGTGCAGCCCATAGCCAACTCTGCTGGGTTTGTCCATCTGGGCGCAGCTCTGAAACTGAGCTCGCCAGCGATCAAGTGTTGCTGGATCAACGCTGGCGGCGATGGCGGTGCCTGTTTCAACTTCAAGCTGGGCAAGTGCCGCCGCAATCAGTGTCCGAATTGCCCGCTCGTGCACGATCACCAGCTTGTTCTTGTACAGCCATTGACGCGCCCGCACGAGTAGCTGATCGCGGTCGGCGCAGCGCGCCACTTCGTCGCGCAGTTCACGTACCAGTGAGCGGCGCTGGTGCTCGCTCATCCGCAACGCTTGCTGGATAAGCGCTGCAAGCTATTTTGGCCACAAGGCGCTTACCGTCCCAGTTCCTTGGCGCTGACGCCCGCGATGCCCCAGTTTTCCTTGGGAACATCGTGGATCCAGACGCGCACGTTGGCGGGCGGCGCGCCCACTGCATCGACGAGGGCCTGGGTCACCTTCTCGATGACAGCCTTTTTCTGCTCCTCGGTGCGGCCTTCGATAATGTAGATCTGTGCGAATGGCATGGTGTGTCCGTCTGTGAAAAGGGGTTTATTCCGCCTTGATGCCGTTCTTGCGGATCAGGTCGCCCCAGCGGCGGTTTTCGGTGCGGATGAACTCGGCAAACTGCTGCGGCGTGGTGACGCGCAGGTTGCCGGAGATGTTGTCAAACGCGGTCTGCGCTTCGGGGGCGGCAGAGCCGGCGGCCCAGGCAGCCTGCAGCTTCTGGACGATGGCTGCGGGTGTGCCGGCGGGCGCGATCAGGCCAAACCAGGTCTCCACCTCAAAGCCGGGGTAGCCGGACTCGGCGATCGTCGGCACATGGGGCAGGGCCCTGGTGCGCTGTTGCGATGTGACCGCGATGGCCTTGAGCTTGCCTGCCCTGACATGCTGCAAGGTGGTGGCCAGCGAGCTTTCCATGCTCATCAGCACCGTGCCCGACAGCAGGTCCGGCACGATCTGGCTGGAGCCCTTGTACGGCACGTTGGTCAGCTTGATACCCGCCACCGACTGCAGCAGCTCGGCCGCCAGGTGGTTGCTGGTGCCGATGCCGGAAGTGGCGTAGCTGAGCTTGCCGGGGTTGGCCCTGGCATAGGCCACCATGCCCTTGAAGTCGGAGAACGGCGCCGACGGATTCACGACCAGCGCGCAAGGCGTGGTGCCCACCAGGAGATCGGGACAAAGTCTTTTTCGACATTGAACGGCACGCTGCCATACAGGTGCGGGGCAATCGCCAGGCTGCTGATGGCCGACAGGCCGACGGTGTAGCCATCCGGCGCGGACTTGGCCACCGCGTCGGTGCCGATGTTGCCGCCCGCGCCGGCCTTGTTTTCCACCACGAACTGCTGGCCCAGCTGGTCGCCCATGGCCTTGGCGGCCGTGCGGCCCATGATGTCTGTCGGCCCGCCGGGCGGAAAGGGCACGATCAGGCGCACAGGCCTGGTCGGGTAGGCCGACTGCGCCCAGGCGGCGCCGGGCAGGGTTGCGCCCAGCGCGGCCAGCGCGCCTGCGGTCATGAAGTCACGTCGTTGCATGCGCTGTCTCCAGTTATCGTTGTGGTTGCATCAAAAAGGGGCGACGCGGCCCCTCAGGCAAAGCGCAGCGAGACGCTGCCCATGCCCTGCACGCGCAGGCAGACGCTGTCGCCCGCGGCCACGGCCACGGCTTCGGTGGCGCCGCCCGACAGAATCAGGCTGCCGGCCGGGATCTCCTGGCCGCGGCGGCCCAGGTGGTTGGCCAGCATGGCAATGGCCGCTGCGGGGTGACCCAGCACGGCAGCGCCAGCGCCCAGAGCGACGGGCTCGCCGTTTTTCTCCAGCACGATGCCCACGGTGCGCAGGTCCACGTCTTCGGGGCGCATCGCGCGCCCGCCGACCACGAAGCGCGAGGCCGAGGTGTTGTCGGCCACCACGCTCTTGAGGTCAAACTTGAAGTCGCGGTAGCGGCTGTCGATGACCTCGATGCCGGGCAGCACGAAGTCGGTTGCCGCCAGCACGGCGCCGATGTGGCAGCCCGGCCCCTTGAGCGCGTGCTTGAGCACGAAGGCGATTTCGGGTTCTACCTTGGGGTGAATCAGTTCGGCGGTGTTCACGGTGGCCCCTTCGGAGACCACGTATTCATCGACCAGGAAGCCGAACACCGGGTTGGTCACGCCCATTTGTTTCATTTTGGCGTGTGAGGTCAGGCCCGCCTTCAGGCCAACAACGCGCGCGCCGCGTGCCAGCTTGCGCTGCAGGATGACATCTTGAATCGCATAGGCATCGTCCCAGTCCATATCAGGGTGGTCGTTGGTGATTTTGGGTGTATCGCGAACTTCAAGCTGGCAGGTTTCCAGGTGTTCAGCAAGTTGGGCGATGGTTTGGGGTGAGAGTGCCATAGTGAATACTCCAAAAAGTTGGGATGAATAAAAAGTCGGAAATCGTTAGCCCAAGTGCCGCGTTGGTTAATGGGCTATAGCCTGAAAGGCTGCCCTGCCTGGCGCAGAACTGGGGTCACCCGGTTGCTGGGTACGGCGGGCACCGGTGCGCTTGTTTGGGGTGTCGCTGCGGCGGCGGTGGCCGGAACGTTGCGGCCTGTGCTATCGCCCAGGGCGCTCAAGGCGTTTTTGACGCGGTCGTAAGCGGGGCGCACCTGCTCGGGGACCAGTTGCCGGATGGTGTCAAAGTCGCCCTGGCGGGCACACTCCAGCATTCGGGCACGCACTTGGCGGTAGTGCGCCATGGCGCGGTCAAAGTCTTGGCCGGCAGCGCGGGTGCGCAGGGTGGCGGCCTGGGCCCATGCCTGGTCGATGAGCTGGTCGAGTTCACCAATGCGGTGAACTACGGCGGCCACATCGTTCCATGTTTCGGAATTCATGATAAGGATGTTGCAGGCACGCATTTCTTCCACCCCATCGCTGATCACTTCCAGCGCCTGGCGCTTGGGCTGCAGGGCGGCTGTTTCGCGTTTGAGCTGGCCCACCATGGCTTGCACGGTGCGCACCTGGGTGTTGCTTTTGCCAATCCATTCCACCGATTCCTTGGCCGCTTGTGACAGAGTTTCGCTTTGCTGGCGCAGGCGTTCGCCCCAGTGGGTTTGTGTTTGCACCGCCTGGGCCATGCTGCTGGTAGCGGTCAGCGCCTGTTCAGCCCGGGCGCGGATGTCGGCCAGGGCATTGCTCGTTTGTTGGGTGCGGGCCACACCGCTATCCATGCCTTGCAGCACGGTTTGCAGAAATTGATCGGCTTCTTGCGTGCTATGGGTGATGCCGACGACCATCTGCTGAATTTGCTGGGTCGCTTCGCTGGTGCGGGCGGCCAGTTTGCGCACTTCGTCGGCCACCACGGCAAAGCCCCGACCCTGCTCGCCCGCTCGGGCGGCTTCCACGGCGGCGTTGAGGGAGAGTAAGTGCGTTTGCATGGCTACGTTCTTAATCATGGACAGGATGCCGTCAATGGCGGCAGTGTGCTGGCGGACTTCGCCAAAACGGACATCCAGGCCATGGGCAGAACTGCCCAGGGCGGTGATTTGCTCTGTTGTCTCGCGCAGCAAGCGGTCGCCATCGAGTGCCAGCTCGTACATGGATTGCACTTGCTGGCGAGAGATGTCGGCCGATTGCACCACCGTCTCGACGCTTTCAGACAAGCCATGCACGCTCTGATCCAGGGCCTGCAGGCTGCTCTCTTGCGTGCGAGAAAAAGCCACCACCCGGGTGAAGGAGGACAGCATGCTCGCGTTATTGACAATCACGTCCAGCGCGTGCTGGTCGATCTGTGCCAATACGGTCTGGCGAGAAGCGCCCCGGCGGTTGCGCCACCGAAGTCTTCCACGACTGCACCAGGCCACCAGGGCCACCAAGGCCATTCCGCACAGCAGGCCCAGCGCAAAGCCAAGCCCTGTAGCGGGGTTCCACCATGCGAGCATGTTCATTGGAGGCACTCCTGGTTCAAGGGTTGATCAAGGGTTGAGCGTGGTGGCCCAGGTCAGCACCGCGCTGGGGCAGTGCTGACGTTGCTTTGCAAGCAGGTTATGCAGGCAGGGCAATGCCACGTTCGCGGGCCATGGTCAGGGCGGTGTCTTCAATCATGTCTTCCTGACCACCCACCATGCCACGGCGGCCCAGCTCGACCAGCAGATCGCGCGCCGGAATGCCGTACTTCTTCTCAGCACGCTTGGCAAACAGCAAGAAGCTGCCATACACCCCGGCGTAGCCCAGCGTGAGCGCGTCGCGGTCGATGCGGATAGGGAAGTCCATCAAGGGTACGACCAGGTCTTCGGCCACGTCTTGGATCTTCCACACGTCCACCCCGGTTTGGATGCCCATGCGGTCGAGAACGGCCACCAGCACTTCCATCGGGGTGTTGCCTGCGCCAGCGCCCAGGCCAGCAGCAGCGGCATCAATGCGGTTGGCACCGGCCTCGATGGCGGCCACGCTGTTGGCTACGCCCATGGCGAGGTTGTGGTGGCCGTGAAAGCCCAGCTCGGTCTCGGGCTTCAGGGCATCGCGCACGGCAGCGATGCGCTCTTTCACCTGGTCGGGCAGCAGGTAGCCGGCCGAGTCGGTGACGTAGATGCAGTTAGCACCGTAGCCTTCCATCAGCTTGGCTTGT
This sequence comes from Ottowia beijingensis, assembly GCF_013423955.1. Lineage (GTDB taxonomy): Bacteria > Pseudomonadota > Gammaproteobacteria > Burkholderiales > Burkholderiaceae_C > Ottowia > Ottowia beijingensis. The sequence continues at coordinate 25,864 of NZ_JACCKX010000003.1, forward strand.
TTGATGAGACCGGCAGAATCGCTCATGTGCGCCATCATCAGAAAGCCGACGGTGTCCATGTCCAGTTTGCGGGCCATGGTGATGTGCTGCTCGCTCACATCGGCCTCGGTGCAGTGGGTGGCCACGCGGATGGTGTGCACACCCAGGCCATGGGCCATTTTGAGGTGATCGACGGTGCCGATGCCCGGCAGCAGCAGGGCCGAGACTTTGGCCTGTTTCATTAGCGGGATGACGGTGCTCAAATACTCTTCGTCGCTGTGCGCCGGAAAGCCGTAGTTCACCGAAGCGCCGCCCAGGCCATCGCCGTGGGTGACCTCGATGAGTGGGATGCCTGCAGCGTCCAGCCCCTGGGCCACGGACTTCATTTGCTCCAAGGTCATCAGGTGGCGCTTGGGGTGCATGCCGTCGCGCAGCGTCATGTCGTGCAGGGTGATTTTTGTGTCATGTCAAAACTCCTTAGGCGGCTTGCAAGGTGAGCGTGCCGGCCAAAATTTCTTCGGCAAACATTTCGGCGGTGCGCGGCAGCGGCGGTCATGATGTCCAGGTTGCCGGCGTACTTGGGCAGGTAGTCGCCCAGGCCTTCAACCTCCAGAAAGACCGAGACGCGGTTGCCGTCAAACACCGGGCCGTTGACCAGCTTGTAGCCGGGCACGTACTTTTGCACTTCGGCCAGCATGTCGTGAATGCTCTTGGTGATGGCTTCGCGGTCGGGCTCGCCTTCCACCAGGCAGTGCACGGTGTCGCGCATGATCAGCGGTGGATCGGCCGGGTTGATGATGATGATGGCCTTGCCCTTTTGGCGCCGCCCACCTTCTCAATGGCACCGGCGGTGGTGCGGGTGAACTCGTCGATGTTCTTGCGCGTGCCGGGGCCCGCCGAGCGGCTGGAGACGGTGGCGACGATCTCGCCATACGCCACAGGCTGCACGCGGCTCACCGCTGCGACCATGGGGATGGTGGCCTGGCCACCGCAGGTGACCATGTTGACGTTCATCTCGGCCTTGCCCACGTGCTCCTTCAGGTTGACGGGCGGCACGCAGAACGGGCCGATGGCCGCAGGCGTGAGGTCGATCATGAGGGCGCCCTGCGCGTTGACCTTGCGCGAGTTCTCGGCGTGCACGTAGGCGCTGGTGGCGTCGAAGACGATTTGCACGCCGTCTGCCTTCATGTAGGGGATCAGGCCATCCACGCCTTCGTGGGTGGTTTTGATGCCCATCTCACGGGCACGCTTCAAGCCGTCCGATTCGGGGTCGATACCCACCATCCACACGGGTTCGAGCACGGGGCTGCGCTGCAGCTTGCCAGCAGGTCGGTGCCGATGTTACCGGGGCCGATCAGGGCACATTTGATTTTTGGGTCATAAGAAGTCCTTTGGAAAAAGGGTCAGCAAATCGAAGACAGGATGCCGCCCTCAACCCGCAGCGCTGCACCATTGGTGGCGGAGGATCGGGGCTGCACACATAGGCCACTAGTGCGGCAACCTCGGAAGGTTCGATGAAGCGGCGCAGCAGCGAGGTGGGGCGTGCCTGGGCGAAAAAGCGCCGCTCGGCCTCGGCCAGATCCACGCCCTGGTCGGCAGCCAGCTTGGCGAAAAAGTCGCCCACTCCTCAGTGCTGGTGGGGCCGGGCAGCACGGCATTGACCGTCACGCCCGTGCCTGCGCAGTGCTGCGCCAGCCCGCGTGAGACGGACAGCTGTGCTGCCTTGCTCATGCCGTAATGCACCATTTCGGTGGGGGATTCACGCCGGACTCGCTGTTAATGAACACGATCCGGCCCCAGCCTGCGGCCTGCATGGCGGGCAGCAGTGCGCGGCTTAGGCGCACGCCACTCATCACGTTGGCATCAAAAAGCGCTGCCACTGGGCATCGTCGATGGCCCCGAAGGGCTGCGGATCGAAGATGCCGAAGTTGTTCACCAGAATGTCCACGCCCGCGCTGGCCTGGGCCAGCAGGTCGCAGCCGACGGCCGTGGCCACGTCGGCAGCCACGCCGCGCACCTGGGCCTGTGGCACGGCCGCCTGCAGGCGCTGCACGGCTTGGGCCACGCGCTCCTCGCTGCGGCCATTGAGCACGACGGCCACGCCTTCGCGTGCTAGTTCGGTGGCAATGGCAAAGCCAATGCCTGCGGTGGAGCCGGTGACCAGGGCGCGTTTGCCGCTGAGTTGCAAGTCCATGCCGCGCTCCTTAGAGGAAACGCACCGAGCAACCGCCGATGCCGCCGATGGTCACACGCAGGTTGTCGCCCGCTTGCACAGGCACCATGATGCCCAGCGAACCCGACAGCACCACTTCACCGGCTTCCAGCGCAATGCCCAGGCGGCCCAGCGTGTTGGCCAGCCAGGCCACGGCGTTGGCGGGGTGGCCCAGGGCCGCAGCGCCAGCACCGGTGGCAACGATCTCGCCATTCTTTTCCAGTACCATGCCGCAGGTGCCCAAGTCCACGTCGCGCGGATCGACCAGGCGGTCGCCCAGCACGAACACGCCGCAGCTGGCGTTGTCAGCCACGGTGTCTTGAATCTTGATTTTCCAGTCGCGGATGCGCGAATCCACGATTTCAAAGCAGGCCATCACGCCCTCGGTGGCGGCCAGCACGTCGGCCGCCGTCACGCCGGGGCCCTTGAGGGTTTTCTTCAGCACGAAGGCAATCTCGCCCTCGGCCTTGGGTTGGATCAGCGTGTTGGCGGGCACGGCCTCGCCTTCGTTGAACACCATGCCGTCGGTGAGCCAGCCAAAGTCGGGCTGGAACACGCCCAGCATGTTCATCACGGCCTGGCTGGTCACGCCAATTTTCTTGCCGACCACTTTTTCACCAGCGGCCAAGCGGCGCGCCAGCATTTTTGCTGGATGGCGTAGGCGTCTTCAATGGTGATGTCGGCATGGAGGTTGGTCAGCGGCTCCAGCGTTTGGCGCTGCGTCAGGGCCTGGTACAGCTCGTCGCCCAGTTGTTCGATCAAGGCAGGGGTCATGGTCATGGGGGTTCCTTTGGCGAGGGTGTTCAGAAAAGTCGTTCAGGGCCGCAGCGGCAGCGGCTCGTCGGGGTGCGCTTCAGCAAGGAAGTCGCCCACCAGGCGGGCAAAGCGCGCGGCGTGTTCAATTTGCGTCCAGTGGCCGCATTGGCCATAGACGTGCAGTTGGGAGCGCTGAATCCAGCTGGACAAGGTCAGCGAGGTGCTCAGCGGGATCACGCGGTCTTCGCGGCCATGGATGACCAGGGCTTGGTGCGGCAGGGCACGGATGTCGGCCTCGGCGCTGGCCAGGGCTTCAATCCAGCGCTGGCGCGGGGCGGGGAACATGGCGGCGAACGATTCTTGAAAGCCGGGGCGGATGCTGGCCTCAAAGCGCAGGCGCGCCAGGTCGTCGCTCATCAGGCCTTGGTCGAAGGCGAAGTAGTCCATGATGGCGCGCATGTTCTCTACCGAGGGTGTAGCCCCACACGGCGTCCAGCCCCTCGGTCAGGGGAAGGAGACACCGGCACTGCCCATCAGCACCAAGCGGCGCACGCGCTCGGGGTGGGCAATGGCCAGCGCCAGCGACAGGCCGCCGCCAAACGAGTTGCCCACCAGGTCGGTGCGCTCAATGCCTAGGGCATCGAGCAGGCCCACAGCCTGGCGCACCCAGGCGTCCATGCTGTAGACAAAGCCTTGCGGGCGCTCCGAGTAGCCAAAGCCCACCATGTCGGGCGCAATCACGCGGGCGTTCTGCGCCAGCGCGGGCATCACCAGGCGCCAGTTGGCCCAGGCAGAAACACCCGGCCCCGAGCCGTGGATGAGCAGCACGGGCGCGCCCTGGCCACCACTGTCGTGGTAGTTGGTGCGAATGCCCGCTGCTTCGATGCTGTGCCCGATCTCGGGGTTGGACGATGTATTGCTCATGTGAAACTGTCTCCTTGCTATTTTTATAAGAGCTACTCGCGCTTGCCTGGCAAGCGCGAGAGGCCGATTTGGCTTAGAACTTCACCATCACGTTGCGCAGCTCGGTATAAACTCGAGCGAGTGCACACCGCCTTCGCGGCCGATGCCCGATTGCTTGGAGCCGCCAAACGGCGTGCGCAGGTCGCGCAGGAACCAGGCGTTGATCCAGCACAGGCCCACTTCGATCTGGTGCGCCAGGCGGTTGGCGCGCGCAATGTCTTGCGTGAAGATGGCCGTGGCCAGGCCGTAGCGGTTGGCGTTGACCTTGCCCAGCACTTCCTCTTCGCTGTCGAAGGGGCTGATGTGGCAGCAGGGGCCAAAAATTTCTTCGGTCACCACGGTGGCGGTTTCGGGCAGGCCGGTCCAGATGGTGGGTTGCACCCAGGAGCCATCCTTCAGCGCGTCGGGCATGTCGGGGATGCCGCCGCCGGTGACGATGGTGGCGCCTTCGTCCTTGGCTGTCTTGTACAAGCCCAGCACCTTGGCCTGGTGCTTCTTGCTGATCAGCGGGCCAATCTTGGTGTCGTGATCAAACGGCAGGCCGGGCTTCATGGCTTCGGCGCGCTCTTTCAGGGCAGCCACCACTTTGTCGAAGATGGGTCGCTCGACGTACACGCGCTCGGTGCCCAGGCAGACCTGGCCAGCGTTTTCAAAGCACGAGCGCGTCAGCGTATCGATGGTTACCTGGAAGTCGCAATCAGCAAACACCACGGCGGCGTTCTTGCCGCCCATTTCCAGCGACACGGGGCGCACGCCATCGGCAGCGGCCTTCATGATGGCGGTACCGGTGCGCGTCTCGCCGGTGAAGGTAATGCCGTTCACGCCGGGGTGCTTGGTCAAAAATTCACCGGCCGAGGCAGGGCCAAAGCCGTGCACCACGTTGTACACGCCCTTGGGCATGCCCACAGCGTTCATCACCTCGCCCAGCAGCGTGGCGGTAGCGGGGTTTCTTCGCTGGGCTTGACGACCACGGTGTTGCCGCAGGCCAGGGCCGGGCCCACCTTCCAGGTCATCAGCAGCAGCGGCAGGTTCCAGGGGCAGACCACGGCAATCACGCCGCGCGGCACGCGCACGCCGTAGCTCAATGCCGTCTTGCCGTCGGGCGTGCGCATGTTGAACGACTCGGTGGCCGTGCTCTTGATGGTGTCGATGAAGATCTGGAAGTTGGCGGCGCCGCGCGGAATGTCCACGTGCGAGGCCAGGTGGTGCGGCTTGCCGGTGTCGGCAATTTCGGCCTGCAAAAAGTCGTCGAAGCGGCGGTTGATCTCACCGGCCACGGCGTCCAGCAGCTTGCAGCGCTCGGCCACCGACAGGCGGCCCCAGTCGCCCTTGAGCGCGGCGCGCGCGGCGGCCACGGCGGCATCGACCTCGGCCTGCCCCGCTTCGTAAATATTGCCGATGACGCTGCCGTTCACCGGGTTGATGTCCTGGAAGGTCTTGCCGCTGGCGTTGCGAACATATTCGCCGTTGATGAAATTCAGAAACTCTTTCATGGTGTTACCTTGCTATGGAAATGTTGAACAACGCTGCGGCTTGTCCGGGATGCCGGGCATCCTCAGCAATCCAGCCCCAGCGCGGCCAGCGCGGCGCGGGCACAGATTTCGTCCTGCTCGGCGCTGCCGCCGGACACGCCAATGCCGCCGATCAGCGCCCCGCCCTCACGCATGGGCAGGCCGCCGCCAAAAACCACGTTGCGCGGGCGCGTGGGCATGCCCAGGCGCAGCGCTTCGTCGCCCTGCAAAATGCCGGCCCACTGCGCCGTGGCAAAGCCAAAGCCGGCGCTGGTGTAGGCCTTGTCGATGGCAATGTCCACCGAATGCAAAAACGCCCCCGGCATGCGCAGAAAGGCCGCCAGCACGCCCGATGCGTCGGTCACGGCGACATTGATGCGGATGCCCAGCTCGCCCGCCTTGGCCACCGCTGCAACCACGGCCGCGTTGGCGGCCTCGGCAGTGATGGCGCGTTGTTCAACGCTGTGTTGTGCCATTGCCGCCTGCTCCTTTAGGTCACCACGCTCAGGAAAGCGTCGTTGAGCTTGCGGTCGTGATAGAAGATGCCGCGGCCCACGTTCTCCCAGCTCCAGGTGATGGGGTGCATGTCGGGGTAGTGGTCGTAGCCGCCGCAGAAGGTCTCCAGCCGGTTGCCGCTGGGGTCGAAGAAGTAGATCGTCGTGCCCTGCGTGACGCCGTGGCGCGTGGGGCCGATGTCGATCGAGACGCGGTTGATGCTCATGATGTCGGCCGCGCGCAGCACGCTCTCCCAGCTGGGCATCTGGAACGACACATGGTGCAGCTTGCCGTCCTCGGGGCTGCGCACGAAGGCGATGTCGTGCGCCTTGGCGCTGCAGGTGATCCAGATGGCCAGGTCGGTCTTGCCGTCTTCCAGCTTCACGCGCTCGACCAGGGTGAAGCCCAGTACTTCGGTGAACAGCTTGAGGTTGCCTTCGATGTCGCCGCCGTACAGCAGGCAGTGGTCCATGCGGATGGGGCGAATGCCAGGGCCGTCGAGCACGTCCACATCGGGGTCGAAGTAGCCGATGCCGTTGCCCACGTCGGTTTTCTCGGCGTACAGCTCGACGGTGTGGCCCGTGGGGATCTGGAAGCGCACGCGCTCGCCGGTCTCCAGCAGCTCACCGGCGGGGATGCGCTCGGTTTTCACGCCGAAGGCTTGCAGCTTTGTCGAAGTCTTCCAGCGTGGCCTTGTCCAGCACCTTGAAGGCAAACAGGTCGATACCCGCCTGGTCGGCCTGGCGCAGGATCACGCTGTTGTGATCGCGCTCGGCGCGGGTTTTGAAATAGGCGCGGCCCTGGCTGTCGCGGCCCATGGGCACCAGGCCCATGACCTCGGTGTACCACTTGACCGATTCCTCCAGATCCAGCACGCGGATTTGTGCGTGTCCTGGGCGCAAAACGCCGGTTAATGCCATGGTGGGTCTCCTTTGATGGGGTTCACGGGTGGGTTGACGGGCGCCGCCAGCGGGCGGCAGACGTTCTTTTTCATTGCACCCACGACCTGCAGACGCAGGTCGCTGGTCGGGTAGATGCGGCACGACAGTACGCAGCCAGCGGCTTCTTCCTCGGCACTGACATGCGCGCGGCTCATCACGCGGCGCGCGTACTGGCCTTCCAGGATGTGCACCTTGCACACGCCGCAGCCGCCCTGCCGGCAGCCCACGGGAATGCCTTTTTGCCCAACGCTTCCATGCCTTCCAGCACGGAGCGACCGCCGACGCAGCTGTACTGCTCGCCGGTGTCTTCGATGCTGACGACAAATTTCTGCATGGTGGTGTGTCGCTTACGCGGTGCCTTTAAAAAACCAGCAATTGCGAGCCAGGAAGCAACGATAGAAAGACATTTCAATACCGTCCAATACCATTTTTGCCCACCCTCAATACCGTTTTGGCATTTATTAGGGTTTTCCCTTGATTTTTGTGATAGGGCGATTTCAACGCTTGGCGTGCAGCCAGGAATGCAGCCAGCGCGTCAGGCGCGGCGCCACCACCCAGGTCATGATCAGCACGACCAGCACGGTAATGACCATCACGCGCGGCACCAGGTACCAGTCGGCCATCAGCGGCGCAATGGTCAGAAACAGCAGCAGCACGGTAGGAAAAATGCCCAGCCAGGTCACGGTGGCCACCTTCCAGCGCGGCGGCGCGGGGCGGGTGGTGCTGTTGGGGGCGGCAAACCAGTAGTCCAGGCCGGTAACCCGGTGCAGCTGCTGCTGCCCCACGGTGTGCGGCAGCACCTGGGCCAGCCAGTGCGCGCGCTCGGCGGAGTTTTGCCAGGCGGCCAGGTGGGCTTCGTTATCGAACGCAAAAACGACGTGGTAGAGCAGCGGCTCGGTGCTGCCGTCCGCAGCAAGCGATTCGCCCGGGGTGTCGCTGTCACCGGGTCGGATGACCTGGCCGCCCAGGTGCCCGGCAAACCCTTCGGCAGCGGCCAGCATGCCTTGGATGGCCACCTCAAACGCCGCCACCGACGCGGGCGCCACGCGGCGGGCAATCAGCACGGTGACCACACGGCGGGAAGCGTCGGACACTGCACCGCGGGCGGTCGCCGAAGGGGAAGTGTGGGAGGCGGGAGAGGCGGGTGAAGAAGCCGTCATTCGGTGTCCTTGAAAAGCTGCGCCACTCGGCAAGCAGGCCATGCCCGCGATGATGGGACGCCCTCCCGATACCTTCCAATACTGTTTTTGCGGTATCCCATACCATTTCAGCATCTTTACAGCACGGACGGGAGCCCCCATGGATTTGCGTGACCTGCGCCACTTTCTTGCCGTGGCCGAAGAGGGCCACATTGGCCGTGCGGCGGCCCGCCTGCATTTGTCGCAGCCGCCGCTGACGCGCCACATCCAGGCGCTGGAAGAAAAATCGGCGTGCCGCTGTTTGTGCGCACCCCCAAAGGCATGCAGCTCACCGACGCCGGCCACACCTTGCTGCAGGAAACCCCCAACCTGCTCGCGCTGGCACAGCAGGCGCTGGAGCGCACGCGACTGGCAGGCCAGGGCCTGATCGGGCAGCTGGATGTGGGGCTGTTCGGCTCGGGCGTGCTGGATGTGATCCCACGCATCCTGGCGCGCTTTCACGAGGAGCGCCCCGAAGTCAAAATTGTTTTGCATAACCTGACCAAAGACGCCCAGCTGCAGGCGCTGCGCGAGCGGCGCATCAGCGTGGGCTTTAACCGTCTGGTGCCGCAAGAGGCCGACATCAGCATCGAAACCGTTCTGCACGAGCCGCTGGTGGTGGCCCTGGCGGCCAGCCACCCGCTGGCGGTGCGCCCCTCGCTGCGCCTGTCCGACCTGGAGGGCATGCCGCTCATCCTCTACCCCAACGTGCCCCTGCGCGGTCTGGCACAGGAGGTGACGGACGCTTTCCGCGCCGAGGGCGTCCCCTGCGCGTCGAGCAGGAGGTGCAGGACGTAGTGACCGCCGTGGCGCTGGTGGCGGGCGGCTTTGGCTGCTGCATCACCACCCGCTCGGCCACCAGCTTGCGCCTGCCCGGCGTGACCTACCGGCCGCTGCGCTCGCGCCACCTGAGCGACATCGAGCTCAGCTGCCTGTACCGCAGCGATGACCCTTCCCCGTGCTGGGGGCATTTCTGGACGTGGTGCGCGCCTTTGCACAAGTGCGCGCCGCTGCGCCGGGGTAGCCGCCTGCGGCAGCGCTCACCGCTCACCGCTCAGAAGGCTTTTACGAGCGAGAAGCGCAGCAGAGAGCCCTTGGGCTGCGCGCCGGTGCCGGCCTCGGCGCTCAGCTCCTTGTAGAGCGCGCCCTTCAGGAACATGCCCGCGCCAGGCACGGGATAGACCACCTCGGCGCCCAGCGCGTGGCGCGATGCCTTGTGGGTGCTGGCGCCCGGCCCGCTGTCTTCGCTGGTCTGCCACTGGCTGTAGCCCACCAGCCCCGCCTGCCAGGCGCCGAAGGACTTGCCCAGGCCCCATTCCAGCGTGATCTGGTTGCCAGGGCGCATGCCCGCGCCGTTCTTGCCGTTGCGCTCGAAGCGCATCAGCCCCGAACCCGACCAGGTCTTGGCGCCGTCGAAGTAGTAGGTCAGGCCGCCCGTGAGCATGGTGCTCTTGAAGCCCTTGCCCGGGGAGGCGGGGTCGCTGGTGCTGGCGGTGTCGAACCACATGCCCGCGGCCGCCACGGCGTCCCACTGGGGGCCATGCCAGCCCAGCACCAGCGGCCCCAGATACACGTCGCCCACGCCCGAGCGGGTGTCGGAGATGCCCGCCGCGTTGATGGTGAGCGAAGTGCGCATCAGGGGCACGATGGCCTCCATGCCGTAGTCGGCGCCCAGCAGCTTGTGCTGCGTGACCCAGACGAAGCGGTTGGCCAGCGCCGAGACGGTGCCGCGGTTGTGCCCCGGCAGGTTGCTCTTGGTGCCTGGCGCGCGGAAATCGTCGATGTCGTAGTTGAGGAGATAGCCCAGGTAGTAGAAGCCGGGCGGCGGCACGCTCGCCGCCTGCATCCCTCGACGCCGGGCACGTAGTGCCCTCGGCCTGAGCCAGCGGCGCGGCCAGACCGCCTGCCAGGGCAAGCGCGGCAATGACCCTGTGTTTTTCATGCTGTGTTCCTTGTGCATGGATGCGCGCCCGATCAGGTATAGACGTCCGTGAAGGACGGCACCAGGTCACCCGTGTGATAGAAGATCCCTCTGCCCATCTTGTCCTCGCTCCAGGTGGTCACTGGGCGGTCGGGCTGCGCCAGGTAGCCCAGTCCGGCAAAGGTTTCGTTGCGGTTGCCGCTGGGGTCGAAGAAATAAATGGTCTCGCCGCGCGTGATGCCGTGGCGCGTAGGGGCCACGTCGATCTTGACCTTCTTCTTGGCCATGACGTCGGCGGACTTGAGCACGTCGTGCCACGAATCCAGGAAAAACGCGATGTGGTGCAGGCCGCTGACAGGGCCGCCCACAAAGGCGATGTCGTGTGGCGTGGACGTGCGCGCCATCCAGGTGGCGGCCTGCATGTCGCCCTGGGGGCCCACCAGCACCTGCTCGGTCAAGAAAAAGTCCAGGCATTCCTTCATGAAACGCGTGTTGTCCTGCACGGTGTTGATGCCGGCCTCGGGGTTCATCTCGCACATCAGCAGCAGGTGGTCGAGCCAGTGCGCGCCCGCGCCCCGGACACCGTCGGGCCACGGGTCGGGATTGACAGTGCCCACATCGGTGCCCACGTATTCCTTCATGGCGTACAGGCGCATTTCGTGGCCGCTGGGCAGGTTGAACTGCAGCATGCGGCCGGTGGAGGGCAGCGTGCCTTCAGGCAGCAGCGTGGTCTTGATGCCCCAGGCCTCGATGCGTGCCTGCAGCGCGTCCAGATCCTCGTCTTTCTCCACCTTGTAGGCAACGTGGTTCAGGCCCGCCCGGTCGCTGGGGGTCAGGATGATGGAGTATTTGTCCCACTCGTCCCAGCATTTCAGGTAGACGTTGCCCGCACTGTCCTTCATGACGGTCTTGAGGCCCAGGACCTCTTCGTAGTGCTTGACGGCAGCAGCGATATCCATGACCCGCAGGCTCGCGTGGCCGATTCTCAGTACACCCATTTCATGTCTCCTCTTGGTTGATAAATCTTCAATGACTCAATTGGCTGGACGTTGCGCCACCGAGGCGGCACTGCCCAGAAACGGTTTGCGCAATCGGGCGGCCACTTCCAGGCACACCGCCTGGGTGGGCGCCACGCGGCAGGCCAGCGTGTAGCCGTTGGCTTCTTCTTCGGTGCTGACATGCGCACGGCTGACGGGTCCGAGCGACTGCACCGCACCCTCCACAATGCGCACCTTGCAGACCCCGCAGCCACCATTGACGCACCCGGCTGGAATGCCCTTGCGGCCCAGCCGCAACATGCCGGCGAGCAGACTTTCGTTGGTGGCGCAGTCAAAACAGTCGCCGGTCTGCGACACGCTGACACGCACTTGCTGGCAGGTGGTGGCACCCATGGCAACTCCTAGATGGTCCGGAACAACGGGCTGCGCGCCTGCTGCGCATCGGCTGCCGAGAGGAATTTCTCGGTGTAGATGTCGCGCTCGAAAAGGCGCCCCTGCATCAGCGTTCCGATGCACGCTTCGATCATGGGCGGCGGCCCGCAGAGGTATGCCTTGTGACCGGTGAAGCTGCCGCCAAAGTGCGCCCTGGCCGCTTCATGCACAAAGCCGCGCGCACCGTCCCAGCCATCGCTGTCGGCAGCTTCCGACAGCGCGGGCACGTAGGTGAAATGCGGGTGGCGCGCCGCCAGGGCGCGAAACTCGGCGTCGTAATAAAGCTCCTGCGCGCTGCGCTGGCCATAGACCAGCGTGATGGGCTGCGTGCAACCGCTGGCCAGCAGATCCAGAATCATGGCGCGCGGACTCGACAGGCCCGAGCCGCCGGCCATGAACACCATCGGCATGGCGGCCGAGCGGCGCACAAAAAGCGCCCATACGGCCCGGTCAGCTGCAACCGGTCGCCCACGTTGAGCGATTCGTGCAGCCAGGTGGTGCCCGCACCGCCGGGCACCCGGCGCACATTCAGCTCGATCTCGCTGCTCTGGCCGCCGGCTTGCGGGGCATTGGCAATCGAGAACGCACGGCCCCCTTCCACGCCGGGAATCTGCACCTGCACATACTGCCCCGCCTGGTAGCGGATGGGCTGGTTCAGACGCAAATGCAGCGCCTTGATGGTTGGCGTGAGCTGCTCGATGCGCGCCACCGTGGCTTCAAAGTCGCGCATGGGGATGATCTGTGCATCGGGCTCGTCGTCGATATCGGCCTCAATGGTGGCGTCCGACTGCAGCGTGGCGCAGCAGGCGAGGGTCTTGCCGTCGTCGCGCTCCATCTCCAGCAGCGCAAAGGGGTTGGCGGCACCGTGGTCCACCTCGCCGTCGGATACCTGCACCTTGCAGGTGCCGCACAGGCCGTGGCCGCAGGCGTGGGGAATGTAGATGCCCTGGCGCAGCGCGGCGTCGAGCAGGGTCTGGCCCTCTTCGACGTCGATCGTTGCGCCCAAGGGCTCGATGGTCAGTTGGTAGGTCATGGCATGGACGCGGGGCCCGGGGTAGCCCCGGGCTTCCCTCACCGAATGGGACTTAGCTGCACGTACCCTGGATGCCGGTCAGGCCCGGGGTGCGAAAACGGATCGCGTCCTTGTGCTGAAGGCCATTGGCCTGCAGCGACTTGGCCGGATCGGGCGTCCACGGCTGGCCGGACTTGAACCACTCGACCTGGGACCAGTCGATCTTGGCAAAGTCGGGGTGCTCGCCGTACACGCCGGGCAGCACGCCCTGGGCCAGCGCGCCGAACGGGGTATCCGGCGGCAACGGCAGGCAGACCGGTGATGCAAACATCAGGTGATCCTCCCAGCCGATGTAGAGCAGCGGTGCGGGAAGTTCTCGCGCCGGTCGCGGGCGGGAAAGTCGTAGGGTTTGACAGCAACGACGCTCATGCCTTGTCTCCTTGAACAGCATCACCACGCCAGGCGGCAAAGTTCTTCTGGTCTTCCGAGCCTTCAAAGTCGAGGTTGTCCCGGCCCACCTTCAGGTCGTAGTAGTCCATCACGGCAGCCATCGGGTCAAAGCCCTCCACCGTCGGGTCGGTGCCCTCGGGGAAGCAGTTGCCCTGGTAAATCTGGTGCACGGGCAGCCAGGCTTGCGAATATTTCTCGGGCTCGTCGTCAAAAATTTCTTTGCAACCGTCGCTGCAGAAGTGGTACTTGTCGCCGTGGTAGTCGGACTCGCGGTAGCAGATCTTGGTCGGATCGCCGGGCTCGGTAAAGAACATGGGGACCTGGCAGATGGTGCACAGCATGGGCAGCGTCTTGTTGTAAAAGCGCTTGCCCTGTTGCTGCTGCGCGTGGAAATGCTCGAAGCGCGGCCGGTAGTACTTGTCGAAGGTGTCGGGGTACTTTTCGCTCAGCCACTGCATCTCGTCTTCCTTGGGAATCCAGGTGTGGAAGGGCGCAGCAGCCGCATAGTTGTAGAAGGTATTCCAGGCCTGGTGGCTGATGTGGTCTTTGCCGGCGCACGCCTCCTTCCAGCCCTTGGGTTCGCGGATGCCATAGCGGGCCAGATCGCGGAACAGCGCGCCACCGTTTTCCTCGGCGTACATCTCCCAGGCCTCCTTCCAGCTCATCACGCGCTTGGGCAGCATGTAGTCCTGCATCATGGCCACGATGGTCAGCAGGCGGTAGCCGCGCCAGAGCCACTTGTCGATCCACTTCTGCACGATCGGCACGTTGGCCGGGTCCTGCTCGAGCATGAACTTGATGCACTCGATGCCCAGGGTCATGTGACGCGATTCGTCGGACTGGGCCGAGAAGCCAAACGTCACGGTGCTCATGTCGCCGTTGTGGGCGGCGCCGGACATGAAGGGCACGAACACCAGGTTGGTCAGCACGTACTCGAACGAGAAGCTCACGGCGGTGAGGAACTCGAACGGCCCTGCGGTGGAGGCGTCTTCAAAAAACGACTTGGGCACGGACAGGTACCACACACGGTCAAACATGTGGGGTGCCTGGTGCAGGCCATTGAAATACTTGTTGTAGTGCGACAGGGCGTGGGTTTCGGTCTGGCAGTGGCGCAGCTCGTCAATGGACTGCATCTGCGCGGCAACGCGGGCACCGGCACCGGTGAAGTGGCGGCCCACATGGGCAAAGCCGCGGTGCGCGAGGTACTCTATCGGGGTCACGGCCTGGAAGAAGATCTTGATCGCATTCACATAGCGCGCATCCGAAATACCCAGCTGGCCATTGTTCTGCGCAAAGGCCTCGATCACGGCATAGAGCTTCTTTTCCTTCTCGCCCTGGTATTTCCAGTAGGCGTCCATGGTCAGGCGAAACGGGTCTTCCCATTTATCCCAGTCGTGGATCTTGATGCCTTCGTATTTGTCGAACGGGAACACCTTGTCCATCGGTTGGTAGGTAGTGTCCCAGGCCAGATCGCGCGTCATGGCGATGTGGCGTTCTTTCAGGCCGAGCTTCTTTTTGGTAACGGGTGCGTCCATGGTGTTATCTCCTGGTGGTTGCGGCAATAAATCGGGGGTGGCGGCTGCTTTAGCGCAGCCAGCTCAACGACAACTCGTCGTCGTCTTCATTGATGTAGCCTGAGATCGTGACCAGATTGACGTGAATCTGTTGCAGGTCAAAACGCTGGCCGGTTTGCTCTTCGATGCTCTCGCGGCGCACTACCAAGCGGCCGGGGGCGTCGATCTTGACCAAACCGGGCGAATGCACGGCAGTGGCTTCGGGGTTGTCGGCCAAGATGGCATCGACAATCGGGCGCGATTCTTCGTTGTCTTGGAAGGCAATGAAAACTTTAGAAACGGGTTCGGTCATCACAAACTTTCTCAGAGGGTTAGACCGGCCTTGCGGGCGCGGGTGTTGAGGGTTTCGCGCACGGCCAGCAGGGCTTCGGCACCGGCAGCGCCCAAGGCCATCTCTGCCACCGGCGCCAGCGCGGCCTGCGCACTGTCGGCATAGGTCTTGAACCAGCCGGTAATCAGCGCGCGGTTGTCGTCCGATGCGGCGGCGGCCACTTTGATGACCGCGTCCACCCAGCGTGCGCTCTCGTCATGCCATTCGGGCATGAAGGCCGTGAGCATGGCCACCGCCGTACCGCCCTGCACCGCAAGGTGGTCGTCCACGAAATGCGTGTAGATCAGCGGGTACAGCAGACCGTCGAGCGCCAGGTTCTGCGCCACAAACAGCTCGAACGGGTCGTTGACGACCAGCGTGTCCTCCACCAGCTTGCGCAGTCCTGCCAGCGCGGGTCCTGCAGCCAGTCGTTCTTGCCGGCTTCCAGTGCGCCGGGCTCCCCAGCGCCAGGCCCAGGCGGGTCAGGTACTGGGCCACGCCTAGCTGGTCCATGGCGTGCATCATGGCCGGGGCGGTAAAGGCCGTTCCATAGCCGCGTGCACACACCTGGCAATTGTTCATGTTGGCGCCCCAGGCCGCGTGGCGCAGCGGCATGAGCACCTCGCAGGCTGCGGCGCGCTGCGCGTCGGGAATCTTGTCGATCAGGCCGCGCGACTCGACAAACTGGTAGTTGGCCTCCATCGCCTCTTGCTGGCGCGCACGCGCCATGGTCCAGTTGGCGTAGTAATACTGGCGCGGGTCGCGCAGGGCATCCCAGTCAGCCAGTTTGACGGCCGTGCGGCCAGCATCAAACAGCTCGAATTCGGGCTCCCAGGTCGGGCGGTAATGGAAGTTCGCGGCGTTCTGAATGCCCAGCGTGGCTTCAAGGTAGCGCGACGCGGGCTTGTCGCCCGTGTAGGCCGCCACGCGGGCGAAGGTGTTGCGCAGCGGCTGAATTTCGCGCGCCTGCAAGTCGATGTTCATGGGGCTTATCTCCTGGTCGTGGTTGTTGGGGCAGGGCTCAGTCATCCAGGTGGCGCACGCGGTGCGCCGCGCAAAAGGCATCGAATGCCGGTTCAGGGAGCATCAGCTCCACCGACAGCTCGGGCCATCCGATCGAGAAAGCAACTCGACAAAGCCGTTGTCGCGGCGGCCCAGCACGCGCACAAACCGCTGCGACAGATCGCAGACGGGTTGCGGGGTGGCAGATGCGTCGGTGGCAATGGCGGTGTGGGTCATGACGGTCTCCTTTTCGGTTTTGCGCCATCTGTTTTGCACGGGCCATGCCAATGCTGGCGTTTTGCGCGCAAATATCGATAAATCCAGGGTTAATCCCTAGCAAATCGCGTCAAAGAGGCCCGCCCGCAGGTTGGTAGCCGCCGGCTGCGGCACCCGCGGACAGCCCGGAGCCGCGATTGCTGCACAGCAGCATGATGTTTTGATGAGACCCAGGGGTCAGCCAGTTCATGAAATGATGAAAAACCTCCCCGGGTCGATCCCGATGGACGACCACCCGCTGTTTATCGATACTTTTTCATGCCAGCCACCACCCTGCCCCCTACCCGTCCGACGCCGACTTGCGCCGGCTGGTGCACTTCTCGCCCGTCGATGGGCGCATCTGGCTGGCTGATCAGCGCATGCTGCTGGTACATGCGGCGGCCTTTCAGGCGTTGCGGCGCGAGCTGGTGGCCAGCCTGGGGCCGGAGCACGCCCGCCGCTTGCTGATGCGTGCGGGCTACGCATCGGGCGAGCGCGATGCGCTGCTGGCGCGCCAGGTGCGGCCGGGCGCATCGCTGTTCGACGCCTTTGCCGTAGGGCCGCAGCTGCACATGCTGGAAGGCGCTGTGCGCGTGCAGCCGAAGGTGTTCGAGCTGGACGAGGCGGCAAGCCACTTTCACGGCATCTTTCAGTGGGATCACAGCTGGGAGGCCGAGGTGCACCAGCGCGCCTGGGGCCCGCAAGGTGCGCCCGTGTGCTGGATGCTGCTGGGCTATGCCTCGGGCTACACCAGCGCGTTCTTTCGCCGCCCGGCCCTTTTCAAGGAAGTGCAGTGCACTGCCTGCGGCCACCCGCACTGCCTGATCGAGGGCCGCTTTGAGCACGAATGGCCCGACGGCGAGCAACTGGCGCGCGACTACGACCCCGACTCCATGCTGGTGCGCCTGGGCGAGCTGCAGTCGCAGGCGGATGCGCTACGCACCCAGCTACAGCCCGCGGACGACCAGGGCCCGCTGCTGGGACGCTCGCGCGCCTTCAACGACACCGTGGAGCTGCTGCGCAGGCCGCGCCCACGCAGGTCACCGTGCTGCTGACCGGCGAGACCGGCGTGGGCAAAGAGCGCTTTGCGCGCGCGCTGCACGCCATGGGCCCGCGCGCCGACAAGCCCTTCGTGGCCGTCAACTGCGCGGCGCTGCCCGCCGATTTGATCGAAAGCGAGCTCTTCGGCGCCGAAAAAGGCGCCTACACCGGCGCCACCGCCGCGCGCGTGGGCCGCTTCGAGCGCGCGCACGGCGGCACCTTGCTGCTGGACGAGCTGGGCGAGCTGCCGCTACCCGCGCAGGCCAAGCTGCTGCGCGTGCTGCAGCAGGGCGAAGTGGAGCGCCTGGGCGGCACGCAGCCGCGCAAGGTGGACGTGCGCGTGATTGCCGCCACCAACGTCGATCTGGAAAAAGCCGTGGAGGAAGGGCGCTTTCGGCGCGACCTGCTCTACCGCCTGAACGTCTATCCCATCCGCATACCGGCGCTGCGCGAGCGCGCGGACGACATCGAACTGCTGGCCATGCACCTGCTGCAGCGCTACGCCGCCCTGCACGGCAAGCGCCTGGCGGGCTTCACTGACCTGGCCATGACCGCCATGCGCCAGCACGCCTGGCCCGGCAACGTGCGCGAGCTGGAAAACCTGGTCGAGCGCGGCGTGATCCTGGCGCCCAACGACGACCTGGTGGACGCCGCCATGCTTTTCCCCGCCTCCGCCACGCCCGCGGCGCACACCGTGAACGCCGTCGGCGCGCTGGAGAGCGAGGCGCACTGCCAGCAAAGCGCCAGTCTGTACGACACCCTGCAAGCCAGCGGCCTGACGCTGGACGCGCTCGAAGACGCGCTGATCCGCGAGGCCGTGGCGCGCGCAGGCGGCAACCTGGCCGCGGCGGCGCGCGCGCTGGGCCTGACGCGCCCGCAGCTGAGCTACCGCCTGTCGCGCCTGCAAGAGCGGCCGCTGGCGGCTTCGTGAGGCGCACACCAGCCCCGCATTGCCATGGCCAAACGCAGCTTTCACCCTTTGATTGCGCTGGCTGGCGGCCACGCCGCCGCCGATGCCAGCCTGCACGGCGCACCCTCGCGCACGCTGATCGAGCAAACCTACGCCACGCTGCGCAGCGACATCGTCGAGGGCCGCCTTGCGCCCGGCAGCAAGCTGCGCATCGAGCACCTGCGCACCCAGTACGAGGTGGGCGCGGGCACGCTGCGCGAGGCGCTCACGCGGCTGGTGAGCGACGCGCTGGTGACCGTGGAGGGGCAGCGCGGCTTTCGCGTGGCGCCCATCGCGCTGCAAGAGCTGGAAGACATCACCACGCTGCGCGTGCACATCGAGACCGACGCGCTGCGCCAGTCCATTCGCGCCGGTGATGCACAGTGGCGCGAAGCGCTTGCCGAGGCCTATGCGGCCATCTCGGCCGAAGAGCAGCCCATCGCGCCGCACCGCCGCCGCCAGTGGGAGCTGCTGAACGTGCGCTTTCATGAGGCGCTGCTGGCGGGCCACACCTCGCCCTGGACGGTGCGGGTGTTGCGCCTGCTGTCGCGCCACAGCGAGCGCTACCGCTTCTGCGCCATGGGCCTGCCGGGTGGTGTGCGCGATGTGCACGCCGAGCACACCGAAATCTTCGCGCTGGCCATGTCAGGCCAGGACGCCCGCGCCGCGCTGGCGCTGGAGGCACACATCCGCGCCACGCCCGATTTGCTGATCCGCGCCCTGCGCGAAGGCCGCGCCTTTTGCCGGGCTGCGCACCGCCGCAGCTTCAAGCCAAATCAGCCACCAGCGCTTGACTGACAAGCGCCAACAGCTATCAATAAAGAAGCAAATCAACCACCCCGCGCCGCCTGGTACAGCCCCTGCACCTTGGGCACGTTGCCCTCCAGCTCGCGGATGCGGTCTGGCCCCGAGGGGTGGGTGGACAAGAACGCGACGCCGTTGTTGCCCGTGGCCGCGCCCATCTTGCGCCACAGGCTGACGGCGGCCTGCGGGTTGTAGGCGGCGCGGGCGGCCAGCTCCAGGCCGACCAGGTCGGCCTCGGTCTCGTCGGAGCGGCTGAACTTGAGCGTGAGCAGCTGCGTGCCCAGGTTGGCCGCCACGTTGCCCAGCTCGCCCAGGCCCAGCAGCTGCGCGCCCAGCGACAGGCCAATGCTGGTGGCCTGGCTTTTGGCCACGCGCGAGCGGGCGTGCTCGCGCAGCGCGTGGGCCATTTCGTGGCCCATGATCATGGCGGCCTCGTCGCCGGTCAGTTTGAGCTGGTCCAGGATGCCCGTGTAGAACGCAATCTTGCCGCCCGGCATGCAAAGGCGTTGATCTGGCGGCTAGCGATCAGGTTGATCTCCCAGCGCCACTGGGCCGCGCGGCTGTTCCACTGCGCGGCGTGGGGAATGAGGCGGCGGGCAATACCGCGCAGCGCCACCAGCTGCGGGTGGTTGTCCGGCGCCAGTGCGCGTTTGGCCTTGGCCTGCGCCAGCAGCTGGTTGTATTGCTGCACGGCGGATTCTTCCAGCGTCTCGGCGGGCACCAGCATGCGCATGCCCGATGCGCTGCCCACATCCACCTGCGCCGCCGCCGGCAGCGCCGCCGCCCCAGCCGCCGCCAGCACAAAGGCGCGGCGCGCCTGCCAGATTCCGCCGGACTGATCACCGCGCGCGACGCAGCACAGGCAGCCCGGCCAGGCGGACAACGAGGACAAGGGGTTGGGGGTGCGGATGGTCATGGGCGCGAGTCTAGGACAGACTGGCGCACCCCGCCAATGCTGGCCGGCGGGTGTCATGGCGTCCTGCGCGCTGCGCGCTGCGCGCTGCGGTGCGGATAATCCCGCGATTGCACCCATCCCCCGCCCTTGCCCATGCCTGCCGAAACCGCCACCAACGCTCCCCTGCTGCCGCTGCCCCCTCGCCGCTCCTGGCGCCAGGCCTGGCTTGTCTATCTGGAGCCCGCCAGCCTGCGCATGCTGGCCCTGGGCTTTGCGGCGGGGCTGCCGCTGTTGCTGGTGCTGGGCACGCTGTCTTTCAGGCTGCGCGAGGCGGGCATCGACCGCACCACCATCGGCTACCTGTCGTGGGTGGGGCTGGCCTATGCGTTCAAGTGGGTCTGGTCGCCGCTGGTGGACCGCCTGCCGCTGCCATTGCTCACACGCTGGCTGGGCCGGCGGCGCAGCTGGCTGCTGCTGGCGCAGGCGCTGGTGATGACCGGCCTGGTCGGCATGGCGCTGGCCGACCCGCGCGACGCCCTGGGGCCCATAGTGTGGTGCGCGCTGCTGGTGGCCTTTGGCTCTGCCACGCAGGACATTGCGCTGGACGCCTTCCGCATCGAATCCGCCGACGCCGACCACCAGGCCGCCCTGGCCGCCACCTACCAGACGGGCTACCGCCTGGCCATGATCTGGGCCGGCGCGGGCGTGCTGTGGGTGGCCGCGCGCGCTGAAGTGGCCGGCCTGGCGGGCTACCAGGCCGGCGCCTGGACCACGGCCTACTTGGTGATGGCGGCATCCATGCTGCTGGGCGTGGTGACGGTACTGCTGTACGGATAGGAAATTCAACCGCATGAGGCCAAGTATGGCACGAGTTTTGGGCCTCGAAACACGTTCGGCCAAGGAAGGTTGAGCGCTCGCTTGCCGCTCAATGGCAAGAGCTTGGGAGGCAGTATGCATTTGGGCCTGGCGCGCGCGCAGCTGCTTCCCCGCAGCGATGGATACCGCCGCTTCACTGGGTCACCAATTGACGCGCTGGTCTACCTCGTCGGGTTGAGCTGCCAGATCCCAATCCGGCTCGCCTTGCGCACCATCATCCACCGGCGCGTCGCAGCCCTCCCACAGCGGTGGCCCGCGTGCCGGGGTGATGTGCGGGGGGCAGACTCCACCCCGATGTGGTTCAGGATGTGGCGGATTTCGGCGCTGTGCGTGATGAAGGCAATGATGCGCATTTGCCCCCGCAGTTCGGACACAGCAGTGGGAAGACCTCGTAGATGCGGGCAATCAGCACCGCCCATAGGTAGTGCGCTGGGCGTTTGGGAGGTGCTGCAGGTTCTGGTGTGGGTGTGGCCGCGTTGCCCGGCGCCGCCACCCCAGGTACGCCCACGCCCGCGCCAGATTGTGCAGTCTCGACCGTGGCTGGTTGCGCCGCAGCAGGCTGAGCCAGCGCCGTTACCGCCGCTCTCAGCGGCGAGTTTGGTGCCAGCACACCAAAGTAGCGGTGCCGGTGGGTGCGTGGCGGTGGCACCAGCGCGGCAATGCGGTCGATGAGCTCCAGCGGTGTGAGGTGCAGCTCATCTGCCTTGGCACCACGCTTGTCACTGGTGGGCTCGCTGCGCTGTTTGGCACAGCGGTACACCAGTTTGCTTCCCTCTTTGCGTAGGCGCTCCATGGAAAACGGTGGACGCGCGCAATAGCGCAGCAGCCGCTCCAGCGCAGCGCGGTCGTGGGCTTCGATGCAGACACCGGCGTCCACCGAGAAGCCGCTGTGTTTGTAGCCCAGCATGTCTTTGGCGTCACAGTTCTCCAGCAGGCCCCGAGCAACGAAGGCGCGCAGGATGCGTTTTGCAGTGTGGTCTGCACTGGGGCCACGGTAGCCGCATCGATGCCGGTGGCCGCGTGAAAGATGACACCCGGCGATGAGATTCGAGGGGTCGCATCAGCATCGCCCTCGCCCTCCACTTCCTCAAACACCCCGTCCACCACACAAACGTGGAAGTGGACGTGTTCATTGAGGCTGGAGCCGAATCGGTGAATGAAGGCGATGGCACCGATGTGCAGGCCTGCCTTGTCCATATGGGCCGCACCGGGGCTGTGGGTCTGCAGAGTTTGTGCGATCACCCGCAGAAAGATGCGCAGCACCATGCTCAGCACCGCTCCGTCGCGCTGCATGAAGTACCGAAGCCGCTTGGGAACCGACAGCACCCACTGGCGCACCGGCAGGCGGGGAGACGTGGTCGTTCAGGTGCGCTGCTGTCTCCACCATGCGCCGGGTGGTGCACGAGGGCAGACTCCCGGCCTTTGCAGGAGAAGGCTACAAAGTAGTCGTGCCCACAGTCGCCGCAGCGAGCGCGGGCAAAGCCATGGGCAAAGATGCCGCACTCAAGATACTTGGCAAACGCTTTGCGCACGAAGGGCTT
The DNA here is from genome assembly GCF_013423955.1 of Ottowia beijingensis. Taxonomy (GTDB): domain Bacteria; phylum Pseudomonadota; class Gammaproteobacteria; order Burkholderiales; family Burkholderiaceae_C; genus Ottowia; species Ottowia beijingensis. The sequence continues at coordinate 47,959 of NZ_JACCKX010000003.1, forward strand.
GGGGGTGTGGTGGTCGCCCTGGCCGTCGAACTGACCCGCGCTGGCCAACTCTAGCCAGGTCTCGTAGTGCTCGGCTACCGTTTGGTAGAGCAGCGTGCGTTCGGGGTGGCGTGGGTTGTAGAGCTTGGGCTTGGAAGTGGCTGACATGAATACTGTACAAATGCAAGGGGTATCTATTTAGCTCCAGTAGCGCCGATGACGCAGTGTCGATGCGCCTGGCCGGGTGGCCGTGTAGGCCAGCTTGGATCCCTGGCGTGATCCGCCGCCCGGCCCTGCCGTGGTCGGCGGCGGCGTGCCGGGGTCAGCGGTAGCGACCGTCGTACGGATAGCGGTCGTACTGGTTCGCCACGCCGTCGCCGTCGTCGTCGAAGACCGGCGCGACGGCGACCGTGGGCGGCACGACGACGTCGGCATAGGGCGCGGGCCCCTGCGCCAGCGGAATGTGGCGGCCGGCCGGGTCCACCTGGTAGCGCGTGCCGTTGGCGTCGGTGTACACGGTGCCCACGGGGAAGGCGGGCCGGTCGGGCGGCGTCGGGTCGTACGGGACGCCGAAGATCTGCGACAGCGTCTTTCCCACGCCATCGATCAGGTCGGCGTGCGCGAAGCCGCCGAACGCCATCGCGCTGGCGGCGACGGCAGACAAGATGAACTTCTTCATGAGCTGCTCCTGCGGATCCATTTCCGCTCTGGATCCATTGCACTGCAGCGCGCCGGGTGCGCAGCCGGTGCATGCAGCGGCGACCTGTGCGCCGCTTCCTGCGCGGCCGTAGGTGATGCCGGCTGTGCGGCGGCCTTCGGCGCCGCGGCAAGCCCGAGCGAAACAAAAAGGGCTCCCACGCGGGAGCCCTCAGCCTCGATCAGCGATCGCTGCCGGTTACAGGCCCAGCCGCTGGATCGTCGCTGCCTTCGCCCGGCTGTCCTCGCGCAGCTTGCGCCCGAACGCTTCGGCCGGCTGGTACTCGACGACCTGGCCGGCCTTGGCGGCCCAGTCCACGTAGCCGGGCGACTTCACCGCGCGTTCGCAGGCGGCTTGCAGCTTGTCCAGCACGGCGGTCGGCGTCTTGGCCGGCGCCAGCAGGCCGCCGAAGCTCAGCTGCACCACCGGCACGCCCGACTCGGTCAGCGTGGGCACGGCCGGGAAATGCGGATGGCGCTGGTCCGAGTACACCGCCAGCAGCCGCAGCGTGCCGGCCTGCACCTGCGCGCGCACCGAACTGGCCAGCACCGCGCCGAAGCCCAGGCGGCCGCCCAGCAGGTCCTGCATCATCGGGCCGTCGCCCTTGTAGGCGACGTGGTTCAGCTGCACCTTGGCCGCGGCCTCGATGTCGGCGGTGCCCAGATGGGGATCGAGCCGATGCCAGAGGTGCCGTAGCTCACCGCACCCGGCTCCTTGCGTGCACCCACCAGCACGTCGGCGATCGTCTTGTACGGCGAGTTCGCCAGCACCGCGATCGCGAAGATGTTGTCGAAGACGTGGCACACGGGGAGAACGACTCCACGCCGTACTTGATCGTCTTGACGCGGTGCGGCTGGCTGGTGAGCGACACGGCGGGCGTGAACGCCAGCGCGTAGCCGTCGGCGCGCGCGCCGGCCACGAAGGCCAGGCCGATCGCGCCGGCCGCGCCGTCGCGGTTCATCACCGCCACCGGCGTGTTCAGCGCCTCGGAGAAGGCCTTGGCGAACGCGCGGGCGTTCTGGTCCAGGCCGCCGCCGGCGGCGAAGGGCACGGTCACCTCGATCGGCCCCTGCGGAAAGTCCGAAGCCGACACCGCCGATGCGCCCAGGCCCAGGACAGCGGCGGCGAGGATGCGAGTGGTCTTGTTCATCTTCCGGTCTCCTCGTTGGTTCAGTCTTCGTCGACGATGGGGTTGCGCAGCACGCCGATGCGATCGACCTCGATCTCCACGACGTCGCCGGCCTTCATCCACACCGGGGCTGGCGCCGCGCGCCCACGCCACCGGGGGTGCCGGTGACGACCACGTCGCCGGCCTGCAGCGGGGCGATGGCCGAGACGTAGGCGATCTGCCGGGCGATGCTGTGGATCATCATCTCGGTGGTGGCGCGCTGCATCTCCTGGCCGTTGAGGCGGGTGACGAGCGTCATGCTGGTGCCGAAGGGGATCTCGTCGGCGGTGACCATCCAGGGGCCGAAGCCGCCGGTGCGCCAGAAGTTCTTGCCGGGCACCCACTGGGAGGTGTGGCGCTGCCAGTCGCGCACGCTGCCGTCGTTGTAGCAGGCGTAGCCGGCGATGTGGCGGGCCACGTCGGCCTCGGCGATGCGGCGGCCGCCCTTGCCGATGATCACGGCGATCTCGGCTTCGTAGTCCAGCTGGGTGGATTCGCGGGGCCGCACGATGGCCTGGCCGTGGCCCACCTGGGAGTCGGCCACGCGCAGGAAGAAGGTGGGCTGCTCGGTGACCTCGCGGTTGGTCTCCTGCACGTGCTCGTGGTAGTTCAGGCCGCAGCACCAGATCTTGCCGGGCTCGGGGATGACGGGCAGCAGGGTGACCGACTCCAGGGCGAAGTCGGGCTTGCGCTGCGCCACCGCGGCGCGCGCTTCGGCCAGCGCATCGCCGGCCAGCAGCGCCCGCAGGTCCGCGTACTTGCCGTCCAGGGCGGCGCCCAGGTCGACGACGCCGCCTTCGACGACGGCCCCGAATCCGGGGCGATCGCCCCGCGTGAAACTGATCAATTTCATGGAGTGCTTCCTTGGTGACTACGGGTTGGGACGCCTTGCGCGTCAGGGCGTCGGCGCGCGCAGGGGGCGCAGGGCCGCGGCCCAGCGTGCGAGCTCCTTGAGCATCGCGGCGGCGGACTCGCCGTGCAGCGCCGCCGGCTGGAACTTGCCTTCGGCGTCCACGAGCGTGCCGACGTTCTGGACGGCCACGGCTTCCAGCAGCGGCACGATCTTCTGGGTGGTCATCAACTGCTTGGCGACCTGCACCGCGCGGATGCCGCCGGACATGCCGCCGTAGCTGACGAATGCCGCCGGCTTGTAGGCCCACTCGGCGCTCAGGTAGCTCAGCGCGTTCAGCAGCGAGGCGGGCGGGCCGAAGTTGTACTCGGGCAGCACGAAGACGTAGGCATCCGCGGCCGCCGTGAGCTTGCTCCAGCGCAGGGTGTGCGCGTGGCTGTACTTGCCCGTGCGCGGATGCTCCGGCTCGTCCAGCAGGGGCAGGGCCAGTTCCTTGAGATCGCAGGCGACGACTTCGAATTCGCCTTGCGCGCGGGCCACTTGCTCGAACCAGGCGGCCACGGCGGGGCCGACGCGCCGGGGCGCGTGCTGCAGGTGATGACGTTCAGGATGGGTTGCATGCGGTGGGGGGCGGAGCGCCCCGCTTCGGATTCAGGTCGCGGCGATCATAGCGACAAAAGGAAAAATATATCTCTAAAGCAAAAATATCGATATTTAACCGCGAAGCGCTAGAATCCGCCGGCGCACCGCGCATGGCCATCGGGTGCCTGCGCCGGGGCCCTGATTCCATGGAGACTCTTGTGACGCGTCCCGGCTTTTCCTTCAGCCACTTCGGCATGTTCGTGCACGACATCGCCGCCCTCGAGGCCTTCTACACGGAGCTGCTGGCGTTCACCGTCACGGACCGCGGCCAGTTGCCGGGGCCGAATGGCCCGCGCGACCTGGTGTTCCTCAGCCGCGATCCCGACGAACACCACCAGCTCGTGCTGATCTCCGGCCGTCCGAAGGAGCTGGACTTCAACCCGATCAACCAGATCTCGCTGAAGGCCGACAGCCTGGACACGCTGTGCCGCATGTACCGCACCCTCCAGGCCCGTGGCGCAGGCGAAGTCAGGCCCATCACCCACGGCAACGCGGTGTCCATCTATGTCCCGGATCCCGAGGGCAACCGGCTCGAGCTGTACTTCGACCTGCCCTGGTATGTCTCGCAACCCATGGCCGTGCCGATCGACCTGGACGACGAGGCCACGCTGCTGCAGCGCCTGGAGGCGCACGCGCGCGGCCTGCCCGGTTTCCGCCCGCGCGCGCAATGGCGTGCGGAGATGGCCCGGCGCATGGGATGGACCTCGCAGGAGGGCGCGGCGGGATAGCATCCGGTTCTTCGCCATGCACAAAGCCATCCCACGGATAGGAAATTCAACCGCATGAGGCCAAGTATGGCACGAGTTTTGGGCCTCGAAACACGTTCGGCCAAGGAAGGTTGAGCGCTCGCTTGCCGCTCAATGGCAAGAGCTTGGGAGGCAGTATGCATTTGGGCCTGGCGCGCGCGCAGCTGCTTCCCCGCAGCGATGGATACCGCCGCTTCACTGGGTCACCAATTGACGCGCTGGTCTACCTCGTCGGGTTGAGCTGCCAGATCCCAATCCGGCTCGCCTTGCGCACCATCATCCACCGGCGCGTCGCAGCCCTCCCACAGCGGTGGCCCGCGTGCCGGGGTTATGTGCGGTGGCTGCGAGTCCACCCCGATGTGGTTCAGGATGTGGCGGATTTCGGCGCTGTGGGTGATGAAGGCAATGATGCGCATCTGCCCACCGCACATGGGGCACAGCAGCGGAAATGCCTCGTAGATGCGGGCAATCAGCACCGCCCACAAGTAATGCGCCGCTCGCTTCGGGCGTGCTTCAGGTTCGGGTGTGGGTGTGGCCGCGTTGCCCGGCGCCGCCACCCCAGGTACGCCCGCGCCAGGTTGTGCAGTCTCCACCGTGGCTGGTTGCGACGCAGCAGGCTGAGCCAGCGCCGTTACCGCCGCTCTCAGCGGCGAGTTTGGTGCCAGCACACCAAAGTAGCGGTGCCGGTGGGTGCGTGGCGGTGGCACCAGCGCGGCAATGCGGTCGATGAGCTCCAGCGGTGTGAGGTGCAGCTCATCTGCCTTGGCACCACGCTTGTCACTGGTGGGCTCGCTGCGCTGTTTGGCACAGCGGTACACCAGTTTGCTTCCCTCTTTGCGTAGGCGCTCCATGGAAAACGGTGGACGCGCGCAATAGCGCAGCAGCCGCTCCAGCGCAGCGCGGTCGTGGGCTTCGATGCAGACACCGGCGTCCACCGAGAAGCCGCTGTGTTTGTAGCCCAGCATGTCTTTGGCGTCACAGTTCTCCAGCAGGCCCCGAGCAACGAAGGCGCGCAGGATGCGTTTTGCAGTGTGGTCTGCACTGGGGCCACGGTAGCCGCATCGATGCCGGTGGCCGCGTGAAAGATGACACCCGGCGATGAGATTCGAGGGGTCGCATCAGCATCGCCCTCGCCCTCCACTTCCTCAAACACCCCGTCCACCACACAAACGTGGAAGTGGACGTGTTCATTGAGGCTGGAGCCGAATCGGTGAATGAAGGCGATGGCACCGATGTGCAGGCCTGCCTTGTCCATATGGGCCGCACCGGGGCTGTGGGTCTGCAGAGTTTGTGCGATCACCCGCAGAAAGATGCGCAGCACCATGCTCAGCACCGCTCCGTCGCGCTGCATGAAGTACCGAAGCCGCTTGGGAACCGACAGCACCCACTGGCGCACCGGCAGGCGGGGAGACGTGGTCGTTCAGGTGCGCTGCTGTCTCCACCATGCGCCGGGTGGTGCACGAGGGGCAGACTCCCGGCCTTTGCAGGAGAAGGCTACAAAGTAGTCGTGCCCACAGTCGCCGCAGCGAGCGCGGGCAAAGCCATGGGCAAAGATGCCGCACTCAAGATACTTGGCAAACGCTTTGCGCACGAAGGGCTTGGGGGTGTGGTGGTCGCCCTGGCCGTCGAACTGACCCGCGCTGGCCAACTCTAGCCAGGTCTCGTAGTGCTCGGCTACCGTTTGGTAGAGCAGCGTGCGTTCGGGGTGGCGTGGGTTGTAGAGCTTGGGCTTGGAAGTGGCTGACATGAATACTGTACAAATGCAAGGGGTATCTATTTAGCTCCAGTAGCGCCGATGACGCAGTGTCGATGCGCCTGGCCGGGTGGCCGTGTAGGCCAGCTTGGATCCCTGGCGTGATCCGCCGCCCGGCCCTGCCGTGGTCGGCGGCGGCGTGCCGGGGTCAGCGGTAGCGACCGTCGTACGGATAGCGGTCGTACTGGTTCGCCACGCCGTCGCCGTCGTCGTCGAAGACCGGCGCGACGGCGACCGTGGGCGGCACGACGACGTCGGCATAGGGCGCGGGCCCCTGCGCCAGCGGAATGTGGCGGCCGGCCGGGTCCACCTGGTAGCGCGTGCCGTTGGCGTCGGTGTACACGGTGCCCACGGGGAAGGCGGGCCGGTCGGGCGGCGTCGGGTCGTACGGGACGCCGAAGATCTGCGACAGCGTCTTTCCCACGCCATCGATCAGGTCGGCGTGCGCGAAGCCGCCGAACGCCATCGCGCTGGCGGCGACGGCAGACAAGATGAACTTCTTCATGAGCTGCTCCTGCGGATCCATTTCCGCTCTGGATCCATTGCACTGCAGCGCGCCGGGTGCGCAGCCGGTGCATGCAGCGGCGACCTGTGCGCCGCTTCCTGCGCGGCCGTAGGTGATGCCGGCTGTGCGGCGGCCTTCGGCGCCGCGGCAAGCCCGAGCGAAACAAAGGGCTCCCACGCGGGAGCCCTCAGCCTCGATCAGCGATCGCTGCCGGTTACAGGCCCAGCCGCTGGATCGTCGCTGCCTTCGCCCGGCTGTCCTCGCGCAGCTTGCGCCCGAACGCTTCGGCCGGCTGGTACTCGACGACCTGGCCGGCCTTGGCGGCCCAGTCCACGTAGCCGGGCGACTTCACCGCGCGTTCGCAGGCGGCTTGCAGCTTGTCCAGCACGGCGGTCGGCGTCTTGGCCGGCGCCAGCAGGCCGCCGAAGCTCAGCTGCACCACCGGCACGCCCGACTCGGTCAGCGTGGGCACGGCCGGGAAATGCGGATGGCGCTGGTCCGAGTACACCGCCAGCAGCCGCAGCGTGCCGGCCTGCACCTGCGCGCGCACCGAACTGGCCAGCACCGCGCCGAAGCCCAGGCGGCCGCCCAGCAGGTCCTGCATCATCGGGCCGTCGCCCTTGTAGGCGACGTGGTTCAGCTGCACCTTGGCCGCGGCCTCGATGTCGGCGGTGCCCAGATGGGGATCGAGCCGATGCCAGAGGTGCCGTAGCTCACCGCACCCGGCTCCTTGCGTGCACCCACCAGCACGTCGGCGATCGTCTTGTACGGCGAGTTCGCCAGCACCGCGATCGCGAAGATGTTGTCGAAGACGTGGCACACGGGGAGAACGACTCCACGCCGTACTTGATCGTCTTGACGCGGTGCGGCTGGCTGGTGAGCGACACGGCGGGCGTGAACGCCAGCGCGTAGCCGTCGGCGCGCGCGCCGGCCACGAAGGCCAGGCCGATCGCGCCGGCCGCGCCGTCGCGGTTCATCACCGCCACCGGCGTGTTCAGCGCCTCGGAGAAGGCCTTGGCGAACGCGCGGGCGTTCTGGTCCAGGCCGCCGCCGGCGGCGAAGGGCACGGTCACCTCGATCGGCCCCTGCGGAAAGTCCGAAGCCGACACCGCCGATGCGCCCAGGCCCAGGACAGCGGCGGCGAGGATGCGAGTGGTCTTGTTCATCTTCCGGTCTCCTCGTTGGTTCAGTCTTCGTCGACGATGGGGTTGCGCAGCACGCCGATGCGATCGACCTCGATCTCCACGACGTCGCCGGCCTTCATCCACACCGGGGCTGGCGCCGCGCGCCCACGCCACCGGGGTGCCGGTGACGACCACGTCGCCGGCCTGCAGCGGGGCGATGGCCGAGACGTAGGCGATCTGCCGGGCGATGCTGTGGATCATCATCTCGGTGGTGGCGCGCTGCATCTCCTGGCCGTTGAGGCGGGTGACGAGCGTCATGCTGGTGCCGAAGGGGATCTCGTCGGCGGTGACCATCCAGGGGCCGAAGCCGCCGGTGCGCCAGAAGTTCTTGCCGGGCACCCACTGGGAGGTGTGGCGCTGCCAGTCGCGCACGCTGCCGTCGTTGTAGCAGGCGTAGCCGGCGATGTGGCGGGCCACGTCGGCCTCGGCGATGCGGCGGCCGCCCTTGCCGATGATCACGGCGATCTCGGCTTCGTAGTCCAGCTGGGTGGATTCGCGGGGCCGCACGATGGCCTGGCCGTGGCCCACCTGGGAGTCGGCCACGCGCAGGAAGAAGGTGGGCTGCTCGGTGACCTCGCGGTTGGTCTCCTGCACGTGCTCGTGGTAGTTCAGGCCGCAGCACCAGATCTTGCCGGGCTCGGGGATGACGGGCAGCAGGGTGACCGACTCCAGGGCGAAGTCGGGCTTGCGCTGCGCCACCGCGGCGCGCGCTTCGGCCAGCGCATCGCCGGCCAGCAGCGCCCGCAGGTCCGCGTACTTGCCGTCCAGGGCGGCGCCCAGGTCGACGACGCCGCCTTCGACGACGGCCCCGAATCCGGGGCGATCGCCCCGCGTGAAACTGATCAATTTCATGGAGTGCTTCCTTGGTGACTACGGGTTGGGACGCCTTGCGCGTCAGGGCGTCGGCGCGCGCAGGGGGCGCAGGGCCGCGGCCCAGCGTGCGAGCTCCTTGAGCATCGCGGCGGCGGACTCGCCGTGCAGCGCCGCCGGCTGGAACTTGCCTTCGGCGTCCACGAGCGTGCCGACGTTCTGGACGGCCACGGCTTCCAGCAGCGGCACGATCTTCTGGGTGGTCATCAACTGCTTGGCGACCTGCACCGCGCGGATGCCGCCGGACATGCCGCCGTAGCTGACGAATGCCGCCGGCTTGTAGGCCCACTCGGCGCTCAGGTAGCTCAGCGCGTTCAGCAGCGAGGCGGGCGGGCCGAAGTTGTACTCGGGCAGCACGAAGACGTAGGCATCCGCGGCCGCCGTGAGCTTGCTCCAGCGCAGGGTGTGCGCGTGGCTGTACTTGCCCGTGCGCGGATGCTCCGGCTCGTCCAGCAGGGGCAGGGCCAGTTCCTTGAGATCGCAGGCGACGACTTCGAATTCGCCTTGCGCGCGGGCCACTTGCTCGAACCAGGCGGCCACGGCGGGGCCGACGCGCCGGGGCGCGTGCTGCAGGTGATGACGTTCAGGATGGGTTGCATGCGGTGGGGGGCGGAGCGCCCCGCTTCGGATTCAGGTCGCGGCGATCATAGCGACAAAAGGAAAAATATATCTCTAAAGCAAAAATATCGATATTTAACCGCGAAGCGCTAGAATCCGCCGGCGCACCGCGCATGGCCATCGGGTGCCTGCGCCGGGGCCCTGATTCCATGGAGACTCTTGTGACGCGTCCCGGCTTTTCCTTCAGCCACTTCGGCATGTTCGTGCACGACATCGCCGCCCTCGAGGCCTTCTACACGGAGCTGCTGGCGTTCACCGTCACGGACCGCGGCCAGTTGCCGGGGCCGAATGGCCCGCGCGACCTGGTGTTCCTCAGCCGCGATCCCGACGAACACCACCAGCTCGTGCTGATCTCCGGCCGTCCGAAGGAGCTGGACTTCAACCCGATCAACCAGATCTCGCTGAAGGCCGACAGCCTGGACACGCTGTGCCGCATGTACCGCACCCTCCAGGCCCGTGGCGCAGGCGAAGTCAGGCCCATCACCCACGGCAACGCGGTGTCCATCTATGTCCCGGATCCCGAGGGCAACCGGCTCGAGCTGTACTTCGACCTGCCCTGGTATGTCTCGCAACCCATGGCCGTGCCGATCGACCTGGACGACGAGGCCACGCTGCTGCAGCGCCTGGAGGCGCACGCGCGCGGCCTGCCCGGTTTCCGCCCGCGCGCGCAATGGCGTGCGGAGATGGCCCGGCGCATGGGATGGACCTCGCAGGAGGGCGCGGCGGGATAGCATCCGGTTCTTCGCCATGCACAAAGCCATCCCACGGATAGGAAATTCAACCGCATGAGGCCAAGTATGGCACGAGTTTTGGGCCTCGAAACACGTTCGGCCAAGGAAGGTTGAGCGCTCGCTTGCCGCTCAATGGCAAGAGCTTGGGAGGCAGTATGCATTTGGGCCTGGCGCGCGCGCAGCTGCTTCCCGCAGCGATGGATACCGCCGCTTCACTGGGTCACCAATTGACGCGCTGGTCTACCTCGTCGGGTTGAGCTGCCAGATCCCAATCCGGCTCGCCTTGCGCACCATCATCCACCGGCGCGTCGCAGCCCTCCCACAGCGGTGGCCCGCGTGCCGGGGTTATGTGCGGTGGCTGCGAGTCCACCCCGATGTGGTTCAGGATGTGGCGGATTTCGGCGCTGTGGGTGATGAAGGCAATGATGCGCATCTGCCCACCGCACATGGGGCACAGCAGCGGAAATGCCTCGTAGATGCGGGCAATCAGCACCGCCCACAAGTAATGCGCCGCTCGCTTCGGGCGTGCTTCAGGTTCGGGTGTGGGTGTGGCCGCGTTGCCCGGCGCCGCCACCCCAGGTACGCCCGCGCCAGGTTGTGCAGTCTCCACCGTGGCTGGTTGCGACGCAGCAGGCTGAGCCAGCGCCGTTACCGCCGCTCTCAGCGGCGAGTTTGGTGCCAGCACACCAAAGTAGCGGTGCCGGTGGGTGCGTGGCGGTGGCACCAGCGCGGCAATGCGGTCGATGAGCTCCAGCGGTGTGAGGTGCAGCTCATCTGCCTTGGCACCACGCTTGTCACTGGTGGGCTCGCTGCGCTGTTTGGCACAGCGGTACACCAGTTTGCTTCCTCTTTGCGTAGGCGCTCCATGGAAAACGGTGGACGCGCGCAATAGCGCAGCAGCCGCTCCAGCGCAGCGCGGTCGTGGGCTTCGATGCAGACACCGGCGTCCACCGAGAAGCCGCTGTGTTTGTAGCCCAGCATGTCTTTGGCGTCACAGTTCTCCAGCAGGCCCCGAGCAACGAAGGCGCGCAGGATGCGTTTTTGCAGTGTGGTCTGCACTGGGGCCACGGTAGCCGCATCGATGCCGGTGGCCGCGTGAAAGATGACACCCGGCGATGAGATTCGAGGGGTCGCATCAGCATCGCCCTCGCCCTCCACTTCCTCAAACACCCCGTCCACCACACAAACGTGGAAGTGGACGTGTTCATTGAGGCTGGAGCCGAATCGGTGAATGAAGGCGATGGCACCGATGTGCAGGCCTGCCTTGTCCATATGGGCCGCACCGGGGCTGTGGGTCTGCAGAGTTTGTGCGATCACCCGCAGAAAGATGCGCAGCACCATGCTCAGCACCGCTCCGTCGCGCTGCATGAAGTACCGAAGCCGCTTGGGAACCGACAGCACCCACTGGCGCACCGGCAGGCGGGGAGACGTGGTCGTTCAGGTGCGCTGCTGTCTCCACCATGCGCCGGGTGGTGCACGAGGGGCAGACTCCCGGCCTTTGCAGGAGAAGGCTACAAAGTAGTCGTGCCCACAGTCGCCGCAGCGAGCGCGGGCAAAGCCATGGGCAAAGATGCCGCACTCAAGATACTTGGCAAACGCTTTGCGCACGAAGGGCTTGGGGGTGTGGTGGTCGCCCTGGCCGTCGAACTGACCCGCGCTGGCCAACTCTAGCCAGGTCTCGTAGTGCTCGGCTACCGTTTGGTAGAGCAGCGTGCGTTCGGGGTGGCGTGGGTTGTAGAGCTTGGGCTTGGAAGTGGCTGACATGAATACTGTACAAATGCACAGTATTCGCCAGGGCCTGGAAATACTGCGCCGAGTCGATCTCGTCGGCCCTGCAAAATTCATCTCGCGGCGCCGACGAGAAGCGCCGGACGTGTAAGAGTAGCGAGTCGACTCGCCGACGCTGCGAGCGCTGACAGCAGCCAAAGCGAGCGCAAAAGGCTGGAGCAATGCCCCGCCGGGCGATGGCACGCAGCAGCCAGCGGATGTCGAAGCCGGCTGCGCACAACACCGCATGCAGGGGTCTCCTCGTTTTCAGTGCAATAAGTGACGGTACGAAAAGCTAGCACTGGCGCGGAGGTGGTGTTGGTAGATCGTTGATTTCATTGACTTTCCTGTTCACTTTCAAATCTGCGATTCGTGGCGTCAAACCGTGGTCGGTTTCATCCATTGGTGCCAGTTATCGATGCATTTGGCCGCGAAGGCAGGATTTGGTCAGCATAGCGGTCAACCGGGAAGCGAAACACACCCCGCAAGTTGATGCTCTCCAGCCTGGTGGGCGCAATCTTCCCGATCAGTTCCGGTGGAATGACCTGGCGGCGGTTCGACCAGCGATCCAGGACCGCCTGCATCTGTGAGGTATTCCACGCCATCACGATGTTGGCCATCAGGCTCAACGCATCGGCCACAGCCTGCATTTCATCGACACGTTTGGCCTGCGCCGGGCTGATCCGGCCGGTATAAATGGCGCGCTTGAGGGCGTTAACAGCCTCGCCCCGATTGAGCACCCGGCGCAACTCGTTCCTGAAAGCGTCCTTGACAAAGTAGTCAGCCAAAAACGCCGTACGCAGCAACCGCCCCAATTGCACGCCAGCCTCATAGATTGGATCGCCCTGGGCGGCAGAACCGAACCGCGCAAGAGCTGCCACCGCACTGGCATGTCCGCTCATGACCGAGGCTGCCAGGTGCACCAGACTATCCCAATGCTTTTCGATCAAAGCGACGTCGACATTGGCTTCGCACACCGCAGCGATTTCTGCGGGCACTTTGGTGCCGCGTGGCACAAAGAGGTGGCGCTGTTTGAGTTCCTTCAACCGCGGGCAAAGATCAAAACCAAGCAAACGGGCATGTGACATGGCAAAGTCGGTGTAGCCATGGGTATCCACAGCAAGCTGGCTGGTCTCCAGCTTTTCTTGGCGGATGACACCTTCAATGGCCACGCCCGCCTGGCGCTCATTGAGCACAAAGGGCTGCGCATGGAAGATGCCCCACCGGTCTTTTACATGGGAGTAGATTCCAATGGAAGGTGTGTTGCGCCGAGGATCAAGCCGGGCTTGCCACACCCGTTTGGTGGTCTCCATGCTCATCATGTCAGAAGATGCCAAATCGGACCGCCCCCAGGTGGCGGCAATCGGGTGTCGCTGCATGAATTCCAGCACAGCCTGGCAGGCCTGGCTCAGACGCCGTTCGTCCCGCGCCCAGCGCATGGCCTGGCGAATGCTGGTGGCAGACAATTGCGGAATCATGCGCGCGCATTCGACCGCAGTCAGACTGGTGCCGTGGGCCATGATGCCGGCATAGACCATCAGCAGCTCGTCGGTAGAGCGCGGCTCACGTCCGAGCATGATCCAGCTAAAGCGCACCTGGGCGTCAACGGCCAGAATCACTTCCGGCAATTGAACCTCACCGATGCGGTGATCCAAAGCCGCGCGCAGCTTGGTCACTTCTGGGTCTTCGTCCTCTGCGGGCAATGGCGACAAATGGAGTTCATCATCCACGCGCAGTACGCCACTGCGGGCTGCAGCGGCCACCGCATCGACACCGGCAGTTACTCTGGCCAGCAAAGGCTTCAAGAAAGTGGCAGCCTTGCTGGGTAACGATAGACGGGCATAGTGTTTCTTGGACTCTGCCTGCCAACGCTCGTCCGTGAAGAACAAGCGCGCACGACCCCGAAAGCTCAGGCTGTGCTCAATCCAGACCGAGCCATTGCGCACCGCGCGGCGCAGGGCAAACAGGGTGGCCACCTCCAACGCCTGAAACGCCCGTTCCCGGTCTGGGCTGGAGATCGAAACCTGCCAGATCATTCCCAGACTTGGTGCCACCACTTCAACTGGCAGCTTTCTGGATCCTTTGAGATATAAAGCTTGCAGCTTGGCAAGGTACTCGATGGCAGGATGCTCGCCGGTGGCCTGCCAGGGCAGCTTTGCAATGGCGACGAGCAACGACCGCACGGGGCGAATTCCATCAATCAATCCCTCGCGGACCAGGGAGGCCCTGCTCGGTGGTTTGCGTTTCTGGGTTTCGGTGATCAAGGCTTCAAGACGGGCACGCAACTCAGCATCTGGCACCGCACCTTGCGCGCTCAAGGCAACAAGTTCGCCGAGCAGCGTTTTGTACATTGCGGCCCAATTGACGGTAGCGGGGACATCGGCGGCAGCCTGACGCCACAGATCGGCGATCCGGCGCTGCACCATAAGGATCAACTGGTCTGTGGTGGTGAACAGGCAATACCGAAGAAAGCATGCGACCTCCACGGTGCGCGCTGGCTCTTTGATCTTGGCTCCGGCTGAGGGCGGCCTGGAGACAAGTCGGCGCGCGTAGCGGCGCAAGATGAGATCGGGGATGTCTGCCAGGTGCTTATGAACGTCCAGCGTGTAAAGCAGGTCGATGCGCTCCAGTACCTCGCTGATTTGGCGGGTTGAGTGTTTCGCCGGTGCAGCCCATAGCCAACTCTGCTGGGTTTGTCCATCTGGGCGCAGCTCTGAAACTGAGGCTCGCCAGCGATCAAGTGTTGCTGGATCAACGCTGGCGGCGATGGCGGTGCCTGTTTCAACTTCAAGCTGGGCAAGTGCCGCCGCAATCAGTGTCCGAATTGCCCGCTCGTGCACGATCACCAGCTTGTTCTTGTACAGCCATTGACGCGCCCGCACGAGTAGCTGATCGCGGTCGGCGCAGCGCGCCACTTCGTCGCGCAGTTCACGTACCAGTGAGCGGCGCTGGTGCTCGCTCATCCACTGGAATCCAAGGACCGTGCAGGCTACTTGTTGGTGATCGAATAGCGTGCGCCCGCGTTCATACATGGCTCTCAGCGAGGCGACTTCTGGTGCTGCAATGCCAAGCTCGTTGCCAAGGTGGCGCCACAAGGCTACTGGAATTACCCGAAAGGCACCGAGCAAACGCCCACTCATGCGCAGGAAACCAATATGGAGCGCCAGACCAAGCTTGTGGGAATCACCTCGGCGTGCATTGATTGCGTCGCGCTCGGCACCATCGAAGGTGAAAAATGCCTTCATCTCGAAGTCGCTGATATCGCGGGGAGCCCACGCATCCCCAAAAACGTTGTGTGCCAACCCTGCATCGTGAACCTCAAAAGTGGGAGGCCACCATACCCGTTTACAAAGCGAACAGGAAAGTCAATGAAATCAACGGTCTACCCAGACCACCCCCGCGCCAGTGCTAGCTTTGCGTACCGTCACTTATTGCACTGAAAACGAGGAGACCCTAGTCTGGTGCACCTGGCAGCCTCGGTCATGAGCGGACATGCCAGTGCGGTGGCAGCTCTTGCGCGGTTCGGTTCTGCCGCCCAGGGCGATCCAATCTATGAGGCTGGCGTGCAATTGGGGCGGTTGCTGCGTACGGCGTTTTTGGCTGACTACTTTGTCAAGGACGCTTTCAGGAACGAGTTGCGCCGGGTGCTCAATCGGGGCGAGGCTGTTAACGCCCTCAAGCGCGCCATTTATACCGGCCGGATCAGCCCGGCGCAGGCCAAACGTGTCGATGAAATGCAGGCTGTGGCCGATGCGTTGAGCCTGATGGCCAACATCGTGATGGCGTGGAATACCTCACAGATGCAGGCGGTCCTGGATCGCTGGTCGAACCGCCGCCAGGTCATTCCACCGGAACTGATCGGGAAGATTGCGCCCACCAGGCTGGAGAGCATCAACTTGCGGGGTGTGTTTCGCTTCCCGGTTGACCGCTATGCTGACCAAATCCTGCCTTCGCGGCCAAATGCATCGATAACTGGCACCAATGGATGAAACCGACCACGGTTTGACGCCACGAATCGCAGATTTGAAAGTGAACAGGAAAGTCAATGAAATCAACGATCTACCAACACCACCTCCGCGCCAGTGCTAGCTTTTCGTACCGTCACTTATTGCACTGAAAACGAGGAGACCCCTAGGTGACACGGTTGCCGCTGGCGGCGCGCGCGGCGCGCAGGGTGCGGGCCAGGTGCGGGGCATGCTCAGGCGCCAGAAAGGCCGCATCCCGCACTTCCAGCGCGATCACGCCGCCGGGGGCAGCGGGTTGCAGGCGGGGCAGGGCAGACAGCAGGGCGCCGATGCGGTCGATCAGCTCGGGCAGGCGCGCCAGCATGTGGCGTGGCAAGGGGCTGATCTGGAACACCAGCGCGCCGATCTTGTCGCCCAGCCCTTCCAGCGCGGGCTGCACGAACTGGCGGATGGCCAGCTCCGTGCTCAGGAAGGCCGGGTTGGGCGCACGGCCGCGGCCGTCTTCGGCGCGCACCTGCGCGTCGCACACCAGCGCAGGCGCCTTGACGACGAAGCGGAAGTGCGCCGGCACCTGGGCGGCATAGCCCGCGTACTGGGTGGCGGTGAGGGGCGGTAGAACGCGCGGTCGAGGCTGACGCTGCGCAGCAGCGGGTGCCGGGCGTAGGCGACCAGGCCGTGCTTCGACAGCGTCGCCTCGGCGTAGTCGCCGCCCCACACCAGCCCGGCCCAGCCGGGAAAGTGCCACGACGAGGTGCCCAGGTGCAGCCCGTGGGGCAGGGCGGCGGCGAGTGTGCGGGTGGCGTCGCCCACGGCGGTGGCCTCAACGCCAGCGCGCGGGCGGCGGGCGGGCCGGGGCGCTGTGGGCTCGGCGGCGGGTGCATCAGCCGGCGCCAGCGGCTCGTCGAACAGGGCGTTCTGCTCGGGCTGGGGCGGTGGCGTCATTGAAGAATCCATCGGGTTGATGCGCTGGGGCTGGCCGCACAGGAGAGCGGCTCACGCGCTCAACCTTGCATTAGGCGATTGGTCACCCTGAAAGAAATTCCGTATGCAGCCTTTATGCCATCGACACCGGCAGCTATCAGGAGCATAGCATCGAACGCTGCCGCGCCGGCGCCGCTTGCCTTGCGCCAGAATCGTGCCTGCGGCCCGATGCCGCACACACGCCATGTACCTGCCCCCTTACTTTGCCAGCCGCGACGCGCGCCTTGCCGCCCGCGTGATGCGCGAGCACCCGTTCGCCAGCCTGATCACCACCGACGACGAGGGCCTGCCCTTCGTCACGCACCTGCCGCTGCACCTGCAGCCCCAGGCATCGCCCGATGGGGAAGACGCGGCGGGCTTCACGCTGCTCGGGCACGTGGCCCGGCCCAACCCGCAGTGGCGCCATCTGCAGGCGCGGCCGCGCGCGGTGGTCAGCTTTCTGGGGCCGCACGCCTACATGTCGCCGCAGGTGTACCCCGATCTGGCGCGCGTGCCGACGTGGAACTACGTCGCCGTGCACTGCACTGTGCAGGCCACCCTGCTGCCGCACAACGATGCGGCGGGCAAGGAGCGCCTGCTCAAATGCCTGATCGGCGACCACGAGCCGGCCTATGCCGCGCAATGGCGCGCGCTGGACGAAGAACTGGCGGGCAAGCTGCTGCAGGGCATCGTCGCGTTCGAGCTGACAGTGACCAGCTGGCAGTGCAAGCTCAAGCTGAACCAGCACCGGAAAGAGTCGCACGCGGCGCTGCACAGCGCCTGTGCCCAGGGCATGCCGAACGAGCGCGCGCTGGCAGGCTGGATGGAGACACTGGGCATGACGGACCGCATCAACCAAGGAGGGAACTGAGCCATGCGCATCTTCGGTTTGCTGGGCCTGGTGGCCGCGCTGGTCATCGTGGGCTTGCTGGCGAAGCAGCAACTGGGCGCCACGCGCGCCAGCGTGCCGGCGCCGCCGCCGCCCGCCGCATCGACCGGTGCCGATGCGCCGCCCGCCACCGTGCGCGACCAGAGCCGGCAGATTCAGCAGCAGTACAAGGAGGCGCTGGACGCCGCCATGAAGGCGCAGCCGCGCGACGTGCCTGACGATGCCCGGTGACGACGTGCGCGCGCGATTTCAAGCCAAATAGGCCTCCAGCGTCCGCCCATCAAGCGCCGGCAGCTATTGATATTGAAGCAACCACCATGCCCGAAGCCGTGCTGACCAACGATGCCGACGCCATGCGTCTGGCGCTGGCCGAAGCCCGGGCCGCCGCCGCCGCGGGCGAGGTGCCGGTGGGCGCCGTGGTGGTGAGGGACGGGCGCATGATCGCCACCGGCCGCAATGCCCCCATCGGCACGCACGACCCGAGCGCGCACGCCGAGATCGTGGCGCTGCGCGCCGCCGCGGCCGCGCTGGGCAACTACCGGCTCGACGGCTGCACCTTGTACGTGACGCTGGAGCCCTGCGCCATGTGCGCCGGCGCCATGCTGCACGCGCGGGTGGGGCGCGTGGTGTACGGCGCGGCCGACCCCAAGACCGGCGCCGCCGGCTCGGTGCTGAACCTGTTTGCCGAACCGCGCCTGAACCACCATACGCAGGTGCAGGGCGGCGTGCTGGCCGATGAATGCGCGGCGCTGCTGCGCGATTTCTTCAAGCCGCGCCGCGTGAACGCCAGCCCCTTGCGCGACGACGCGCTGCGCCCGCCCGACTCGGCGTTCAACAACTTGCCCGGCTACCCGTGGGTGCCGCACTACGTCTGCGATCTGCCGGCGCTGGCCGGCCTGCGCCTGCATTACCTGGACGAAGGCCCGCCCGACGCCCCGCGCACTTGGCTGTGCCTGCACGGCAACCCGGCGTGGAGCTACCTGTGGCGGCACATGATCCCCGTCTTCACCGCTGCCGGCCACCGCGTGGTAGCGCCCGATCTGATCGGCTTCGGCAAGAGCGACAAGCCGAAGAAGGAAGACGCGCACACGTTCAGCTGGCACCGTCAGGTGCTGCTCGAACTCGTCGAGCGGCTGGACCTGCACAACGTGGTGCTGGTGGTGCAGGACTGGGGCGGCCTGCTGGGCCTGACGCTGCCCATGGCAGCGCCCCGGCGCTACGCCGGCCTGCTGGTGATGAACACCACGCTGGCGACGGGTGAGGCGCCGCTGTCGGCGGGCTTTCTGGCCTGGCGCGACTGGTGCGCCAGGAACCCGGCGTTCGACATCGGCCGCCTGCTGGCGCGCGGCAACCCGCAGTTGAGCGCGGCCGAAAGCGCGGCCTACGGCGCGCCGTTCCCGGATGCCGGGCACCGCGCCGCGACGCGCGCGTTTCCGGCCCTGGTGCCCGAGCGGCCGGATGACGACGGCGCGGCCCTCTCGCGCGCCGCGCGCGACTTCTGGCAGCACGACTGGCAGGGCCGCAGCCTGATGGTGATCGGCACGCAAGACCCGGTGCTGGGCGAACCGGTGATGCGCGCGCTGCACGCCGACATCCGTGGTTGCTCCGAACCGTGGCTGCTGCCCGAGGCGGGCCATTTCGTGCCCGAGCATGGTCGCCAGATTGCCGAGCGGGCGCTGCGGCACTTCGCCTCACCGCCGCGTCAGCCGGGCGACGATCTATAATTTTGATAGCTGCCTGCGCAGGACTGGTCTGCGCAAAAGGCCAATTTGATTTGAAAGAAGCCGTGCCATGGCCCATGTCTACGTGTATTCCCCTTCCGGCGCTGTGCGCGACCGCGCGGCTTTCAAGCGCGGTGTGGCGCGGCTCAAGGCGCTGGGGCATGAGGTCGAGGTCGATCCCTCGGCACTGGCCAGCTGGCAGCGCTTTGCCGGCGACGACGACACGCGCCTGGCCGCCATCGGGCGGGCCGCGGCCAGCGGGGCCGATGTGGCGCTCATCTCGCGCGGCGGCTATGGGCTGACGCGCATCCTGGAGCAGATTCCGTACAAGGCCATGGCCCGCGCCATCGAGCGCGGCACGCGCTTTGTCGGCTTCAGCGACTTTACGGTGGTGCAGCTGGCGCTGATGAAGAAGGCCGGCGCCGTCACCTGGGCCGGCCCGGCGGTGTGCGAGGGCTTCGGCGCCACCGATGCCGGCGACGCGGCCGAAGGCCATGGCGGGCTGGGCAGTGCGAACGGGCAGGGCGGCCCCGACGAGATCATGCTGGCCTGCTTCGACGACATGGTCAGCGGCAGCAGCGAAGGCACGGGCTGGCGCCTGCCCGCCGCGGACATCGCCGCGCTGAACGGCAAGGACGGCCTGGTGGCGCGCCAGGCGCCGCTGTGGGGCGGTAACCTGGCGATGGTGCTGTCGCTGCTGGGCACGCCGTGGTGGCCCGAGGTGAAGGGCGGCGTGCTGTTTCTGGAAGACGTGGGTGAGCACCCCTACCGCATCGAACGCATGCTGCTGCAATTGCTGCACGCCGGCGTGCTGGCGCGGCAGAAGCTGATCGTGCTCGGCCAGTTCACCGAATACAGCCTGAGCGTCCATGACAAGGGCTATTCGCTGGCCAAGGTCGTCGCGGAACTGCGCAGCCGGCTGAAGGTGCCCGTGCTCACGGGCCTGCCCTTCGGCCATGTGCCCACCAAGGTGCTGCTGCCCGTGGGACTGCCGGTGGACGTGCTGGTGGAGGGCAGGGAAGCGCTGGTGCTGTGGGGGCACCAGCACTGAACCGCAGCGCAGCCTGCCGCGGCCGGCCGCAGCCGATCAGGCCCGGATCGTGGTGGGGCGCGACACCATGCCCCTGGGCAACATGCCCTCGAACATGGCCGACAGGCTGACCATGCGCGTGCGCGCCACCTGCTCGCCATGCAGGCCGGCGAGGGCGGCCATCAAGTCGGCGCGGGCGTACCACAGCGCCAGGGCATCGCCACCGGCACGAATGCGGCGGGCGACCTGCGGGTATTGCTGCGCGCCGGGATCGCCCAGCATGTCCAGCATGGCCATGCGGATATCTTCCATCCGGTGCGCCAGGCGCTCCGCATCAGGCTCCTGCGGCCTGGACAAGCGGCCATACAGGGCAGACACCCACCCGTGCTTGAACCATCTCATCGGTGTTGTTACCATGAAGTTTCGTTAATAACCAACGGTTACGATCATAGCGAAGCGCTTGTGCTGACGCCACCCTGACGCGGCGGACCAACCACGGATTCCGTGAAAAACAACGCGTTCGCCACCCTGGGCAGCATCATGCTTGGCCCCAAGGGCTGTCGGGTGCTATCATTTTTGAGGCCAATTGCCCGCGGCGAGACAAGGGAATTCCTGCCAATGCAACGGCTTTACATGACCGCTCCCATCGGAAACCAGTCCAGATGAACGTTCGCGCCACCATGGTCTTCATCGACCTCACCGGCAGCACTGCCGCGTATGAAGCGCTCGGGAACGCCCAGGTGGCCGATGTCATCTCCAAGGTGACACAGTGGATCGGCCGTGTGTGCGAGGCCCATGAAGGGCGCACCGTGAAGTTTCTGGGCGATGGCGTGCTGGCGCAGTTCTCGCGCAGTGCCAAGGCTGTCGAATCGGCCATCTTCCTGCAGCAAAGCCACACCGAACGCCTGGAAAAATGGCCCGAGCCGCTGCGCATGCGCCTGAAGATCGGCATGGCCTCCGGCGACGTGGTGCAGCGCGACGACGACGTGTATGGCGACCCGGTGAACCTGGCGGCACGCCTGTCCGACATGGCGGGTGCCAACGGCATCTGGGCAGACGAGGGCGTCATCGCCGAACTGCGCCAGGATCGCGAAGCGGCCGTCAAATCCGGCCACCTCGAACCCGGGGTGATGGACGCGGCGCGTTACCGCTCGCTGGGCATGATCAACGTGCGCGGATTGACCGAGCCCCGGTCGATCTTCCAGATCGAGTGGAGCGAGGATGTCACGACAGACTTGATGACCGTGCGCGGCATGTTGCCCGAGGCGCAACGTGCGGGTGCCGGCAGTGGCGGCAGCATCGCACTGGCCTGGTTCGGCACGACCCGGGTGTTCACGGCCGCACAACTGCCGGTGTTCATCGGGCGCATTCCGGACAGCGGCTTTGTCGTGAAGGACCAGCGGGTGTCGCGCAGCCACGCGCGCCTGGAGTTCATCAACGGTGCCTTCGTGCTGACCGACCTGAGCAGCTTCGGCACCTGGGTGCGTTTCAGCGAGAACCCCGACGCCGAAGTCCAGCTGCGGCGCAACGACTGCGTTCTGCACTCGACCGGCGAGATCGCACTGGGTGCGTCTTTCAGCGACTTCAGCGCGCCAGTGGTGGCGTTCAACGTCAGCTCCGGCGATTCAGCAGGCCAGGGGCCGTATCTGTTCGATGACGCGAGCGCAGCAATTTAGGTAGAGACCCAGATTGATCCTGCTTCACCTCGTTTATTATTAACATAATGCACATCGTATGAAGTGAAGCCACCGCGTCGGCCACCCGGCCACGTGGTGCAAAGCCGCGTCGAGCGAAGCCGCAAGCTGCGCGCCATGTACCGATCACTCGGCGGGTCGCGGGCCGACTGCGCGAAGCATCTTCACGTCACCGAGCGGTGTTTACGTAACCGGGAAGCTGGTCGCCACGCCATCCCGTTCGCGGCCTTCCGGCTGCTGCGCATCAGCTTAGTGCTTAGTGGTCTGCGCGCCGTCCGGCAATCACCACTGTCCGCGCGGCCCTTGCTTCTGCTGCGACCAGCGCAGCGCCGTTTCCATCAGTTCCACCGAATCGCGGCGCTCGGCGCGGCGGGCGAAGTCGAGGGCGCTCAAGCCTTTCTGGTTGCGCATGTGGATGTCGGCGCCGGCTTCGATGAGCAGTTTGACGGCTTCCGGCGTGCCGTACGACGCGGCCATCATCAGCGGCGTGGTGCCGTTGGGCGATTGAGCGTCGATGAAGGCGTGCTCTTCGAGCAGCAGGCGCATGATGTCCAGATGACCGCCGGTGGCGGCGTAATGCAGCGGTGTCCAGCCGGGTTTGTTGACGTCGGCATCCCTGGCGATCAGCTGCCGCGCCAGATCGAGGTGGCCCTTCAGCGCGGCCATCATCAGCGGGCTTTCGTCCGTGGCGTTGCGGGTTTCGGGTTTCAGCCGCGGCGAATCGATCAGCAGCCTGGCCACACGCAGCGAGCCTTCCTGCAGCGCCATGTACAGGCCCGGCACGCCCTTTTCGTCCTTGGTGTTGGGGTCGACCCCGCTGGCCAGCAGGCTGCGCATGGCGACGTCGTTGTCCTGCTTGATGGCGCGGAAGAAGGCGCCGGAATCGGCCAGGGCGGCGACGGTGAACAGGCCGAATGCGACGGCAGTGATGCTCTTGCGGACGTTGCGGATCATGATGAAACCCTCGGAAACAAGCGGGTGAAATTGGCGCTGGTGATCTCGCCGATGCGTTCGACCGTGGTGCCGCGCAGCTCGGCCAGGCGCGCAGCCACGTGCGGCACGTAGGCCGGCGTGTTGACCTTGCCGCGGTAAGGCACCGGCGCCAGGTAGGGTGCGTCGGTTTCGATCAGCAGGCGATCATCGGGCACCAGCGCGGCCACCTCGTGCAGTTCGCGGGCGTTCTTGAAGGTGACGATGCCCGACAGCGACACGTAGAAGCCCAGGTCCAGCGCGGCGCGGGCCACCTCGCGCGTTTCGGTGAAGCAATGAAACACGCCGCCGGCACTGCCGGGGCCGCCCTCCTCGCCCTCTTCCTTCAGGATGCCGAGCGTGTCTTCGGACGCCGCGCGCGTGTGTATGACCAGCGGCACGCCGGCCTGCCGTGCGGCGCGGATGTGGGTGCGGAAACGCTCGCGCTGCCATGCCAGGTCGGCAATGCTGCGGCCGCCCTTGCGCTCTTCCATCTGGTAGTAATCCAGGCCGGTCTCGCCCACCGCCACCACGCGCGGCAGGCGGGTGGCGGCCACCAGTTCATCGACGCTCGGCTCGTGCACGTCCTCGCTGTCGGGGTGCACGCCGGCCGTGGCCCAGAAGTTGTCGTAGCGCGCGGCCAGCGCCTGCACCGACGGAAACTCCTCCATCGTGGTGCTGATGCACAAGGCGCGCGTGACTTGCGCAGCGGCCATGGCGGCGCGCAGTCCGGCCATGTCGCCCGCCAGTTCGGGGAATGTCAGGTGGCAGTGGGAATCGGTGAACATGCACAAGGCCAAGCGGCCGAACCCGTCGGCGCGCTGGCAGAAAAATGACTGATTTCGATGCTAGCACCGCCCATGCAGGCGCGCTGTCGGCGCGAGCCGCGTCCGGCCGGCCGCAGCCCCCGCGTCAGATGGTCTGCGTCGGTCGGTCCGAGCTCAGTGCGGAGCCGAGAATCTGCTCGATCTTGACCTTGAGCTGCTCCGACTTCTCGTCTTTCGGAAAGCGGATGCCCACGCCCTGCGTGCGGTTGCCGGTCGCGCGCGCCGGGGTGATCCAGGCCACCTTGCCGGCCACCGGGTAGCGCTGCGGGTCGTCCGGCAGCGTGATCAGCACGTACACGTCGTCGCCCAGTTTGTGATCGCGCGCCGAGGGAATGAAGATGCCCCCTTCCGCGAACATCGGGATGTAGGCTGCGTACAGCGCCGCCTTTTCCTTGATCGCCAGCTGGATGACGCTGGGTCGGGGCGTGGACAGGGCGGCGTTCTGGCTCGGGCTGGTGGACATGACGGTGCAAAAGGGGTTCAGCGACGCGAGTTTAGGGCCTGCCGTGCACTGCTGACCAGGAATTCTGTCGCCAAACCGGGGTTTAAGGGATGTTCGGCGGTGCGTGTCGACTGCGCCAGCTGCTGCCACCACTTGGTGAGCGCGCCCACGGGCAGCGGCCGCTCGGGCAGATCGGCGCGGTCGAAGAAGCGCGGCGCGGCACCCACCTGCAACGCCAGCAGGTCGTGGCACAGCTTCTGCAGCCGTGCCACGGCTTCGGGCAGTGGCAGATCGGCCAGCGCGCTGGCCTCGCCCTGCGCCAGTGCCCGTGGCAGCAGTGCCCAGCGGCGCGCGCTGTCCTTGCCCTGCGCCAGCGCCAGGGCTTCGGCCGGCCGCCCGCCGCCGGCGCGCAGCAGGGCGGCGCCCTCCCCGGCCGCGATGCCCTGCGCGCTCAGCCACGGCAGCGCCTCGTCCGCGTCCGGCCACAGCAGGGTGTGGCCCAGGCAGCGGCTGCGAATGGTGGGCAGCAGCAGGTGCGCCGCGTCGGTGGCCAGCACGAAGCGCACGTCGCCCGGCGGCTCTTCCAGCGTCTTGAGCAGGGCGTTGGCGGTGACCTGGTTCATGCGCTCGGCCGGGTACACCAGCACCGCCTTGCCGCGCCCGCGCCCGCTGGTGCGCTGGGCGAATTCGATGGCGTCGCGCATGGCATCGACACGGATCTCCTTGCTGGGCTTGCGCTTCTTGTCGTCAATGTCGGATTGCGCCTTTTCGGGCAGCGGCCAGCCGCGCGCAATCATGTCGGTCTCGGGCATCAGCACCACCAGGTCGGGGTGCGTGTGCACGTCGATGCCGTGGCAGCTGGCGCACTTGCCGCACGCGCCCTGGGGCGTGGGGGCATCGCACAGCCAGGCGCGCACCAGGGCTTCAGCCAGTTCGAACTGGCCCAGACCCGACGGGCCCTGCAGCAGCCAGGCGTGGCCGCGCTGGGCCAGCAGGCTTTCCAGCTGGCGCGCAATCCAGGGGCCGGCGCGCTCACAGCCATCCCCTGCCCTGCACCGCCGCCTGCACGTCGCGCCACACGGCGTCGCGCGGCTGATCGGCGTCGATGCGGGCGAAGCGCGCGGGGCCTCGCCGGCGCGGCGGGCGTAGCCGGCGCGCACGGCGTCGAAGAAGGCGGCCGGTTGCGCCTCGAACTTGTCGGGCACACGCGCGCCCACCAGGCGCTCGGCGGCCACGGCGGGTGGCAGATCGAACCAGATGGTCAGATCGGGCTGCAGCAGCGGTTTATGGGTCAAATCGGCCTCCAGCTCCCGTGTATCCTGCACCAGAAGCTCCAATTTTGATAGCGACTGCCAGTCGAGCCCGCGCCCGCCGCCCTGGTAGGCAAAGGTCGCGTCGGTGAAGCGGTCGCACAGCACCGCGTCGCCGCGTGTCAGCGCCGGGGCGATGACCTGGCGGATGTGGTCGCGCCGGGCGGCGAACATCAGCAGCGCCTCGGTCAGCGCGTCCATGGGCTGGTGCAGCGCCAGCGCGCGGATCTGCTCGGCCAGCGGCGTGCCGCCGGGCTCGCGCGTCAGCACCACGGTGCGGCCGGTAGCGCGCAGGGCGTCGGCCAGCGCGTCGATGTGGGTCGACTTGCCGGCACCGTCGATGCCCTCGAAGCTGATGAACAGGCCCGTCTGCGCCATCGTCGCCATCGCCGCCATCAGTTGCCGCTGGCGGCCGGAGCCGGGGCGGGCGCGCCGCCGCCGCGCTGGTACTTGTTGACCGCACGGTTGTGGTCCTGCAGCGATTCGCTGAACTTGCTGCTGCCGTCGCCGCGCGCCACGAAGTACAGCGACTTGGTCTGCGCCGGCTGCACCGCCGCCATCAGCGAGGCCTTGCCGGGCATGGCAATCGGCGTAGGCGGCAGGCCGGCGCGGGTGTAGGTGTTGAAGGGCGTGTCGGCGGTCAGGTGGCTGCGGCGCAGGTTGCCGTCGAACGCATCGCCCAGGCCGTAGATCACGGTCGGGTCGGTCTGCAGCCGCATGCCGATGCGCAGGCGGTTGATGAACACACCGGCGATCTCGGGCCGGTCGCCGGCCTGGCCGGTTTCCTTCTCGACGATGCTGGCCAGGATCAGCGCCTCGTCGGGCGACTTCAGCGGCAGGCCGGGCGCGCGCGCGTCCCAGGCGGCCTGCAGGCGCCGGTCCATCAACTGCAGCGACTGGCGCAGCACGTCCACATCGCTGGCGTTCTTGAAGTAGTGGAAGGTGTCGGGGAAGAAGCGCCCCTCGGGTGCCACGCCCGGCTTGCCCAGCGCCTTCATGATCTCGGCCGGCGCCATGCCTTGCGTGTCGTGCCGCAGATGCTCGGCTTTGGAGAGCGCGTCTCGGAACTGCTTGAACGTCCAGCCTTCCACCAGCGTCACCGTCAGCACGATGCGGTCGCCGCGCACCAGCTTGCCCAGCAGGTCGCCCGGCGTCATGCCGCGCGTGACGGCGTAGTCGCCGGGCTTGATGGTCTGCTCGCCCACCGCGAAGCGGAAGAACGCGTGCAGCAGATCGGCGTTGGTGCGCACGCCGCCTTCCACCGCCTTGGCGGCGGCGGTGCGCAGCGAGGCGCCCTGCGGCACGCTGATCTCGACCTTCTCGGCCGCCAGCGGCAGCGGCTGCTGCGTCCACCACCAGGCCCAGCCGCCGGCCGCCAGGGCCAGCGCCAGCAGCAATGCCAGCAATTTGAATAGGGTTCGCACGGGGCTATGAACGTCCTGAAAACGAGCCGGCCATGATAATTCAGCCCATGTCCGAGTCCGTATCTGCCTTTCCCGCCGTCGCCGCATCGAACGGCATCGCCCCCTGTCCCACCTGGGCGTCATCCGCGCCCGGGGCGAAGACGCCGCCACCTTCCTGCAGGGCCAACTGACGCAGGACGTGGTGCTGATGAAGCAGGGCGAGGCGCGCCTGGCCGCCTTCTGCAGCGCCAAGGGCCGCATGCTGGCCAGCTTTCAGGTGCTGAAGACCGCGCCCGACGAACTGCTGCTGGTGACCAGCGCCGACACCCTGCCCGCCACGCTCAAGCGCCTGTCGATGTTCGTGCTGCGCGCCAGGCTCAAGCTGAGCGACGCGACCGGGGATTACGCGGTCTGGGGGCAACTCGGCGAAACTCCTGATTTGATAGCTGCCAGCGCCGATGGGGCGGGCGCTGAGGCCCAAAACGATGCCGAAAAACCAGCGCACCGCATCGCCCTGCCCGCCGCAGGCGGCGTGGCACGCACGCTGTGGTTGGCGCCCGCCGGCAGCGCCCTGCCCGCCGGCGTGGCGCCCTGACCGAAGCCGACTGGCTGCTGGCCGAGGTGCTGGCCGGCGTGGCGCGCATCACGCCGCCGGTGGTCGAGGCCTTCGTGCCGCAGATGCTGAACTACGAAAGCGTGGGCGGCGTGAACTTCAAGAAAGGCTGCTACCCCGGCCAGGAAGTGGTGGCGCGCAGCCAGTTCCGCGGCGCCATCAAGCGGCGTGCCTACGTCGGCCACGTGGCGGGTGCGGCGCAGGCAGGGCAGGAGGTGTTCTCGGCGGCCGACCCCGATCAGCCCGTGGGCCAGATTGCGCAAGCCGCCGCGGCAGACGACGCTGCAGCGGTGATCGCCGTGCTGCAGGTGGCCGAGGTGGCGGCTGGCGCCGCACTGCACGTCGGCAGCGCCATCGGCCCGGCGCTGACGGGGCTGGCGATTCCGTACCCGCTCGCGGAAGACATCTGAGCATTTGCTGAAAACCCCGGCGCGAGAGGGCTCTGGCCCGCGACCTGGAAGCGCTGCAACGGCGCACTTTCCAAGCGTCGCCACCCACAAGCGCGGCCGCTCGCCGGCGTGATAAAATCACACCGCCGCCTGTTGCGATAGGCGCGCCCCATGTGGCGCGTTACGCTCAGGCGCCAAGGGCGAACCACCAAGCCGGCTGCCGTGCCCGCAAGCGGCATGGGCAGCCGGCGCCCTCCAACACGACAGGAACGCACCGTGCGCATCTCACCCCCTCTGGCATCGCACTATCACCCGGCATGTGTCCCGGACATTGCCCGCAACCGCGCCGTGGCGCAACTGCGCGGCGCCTGGTTCGGGGCCTGCCTGCTGGCGGCGCTGGTCACCCCGGCGCTGGCCCAGACCCCTTCGGCCAACCTTCTCGTCAACGGCGGCTTCGAGAACAATCCGCCGCCCTCCCTTTGCGCCAATAACCTGGGGGCGTCGGTCACGCCCTGGCAGTTGGCGGGCGGTGGCCGCACCAACGTCATCGCCGTCGACGGTGGCACGACGGTGGACCCGGCCCTGGGTCGAACCGGCGGCGGCACCTGCAACTACGGCATCAACGTCAACTTCGATGCCGAGGTGGCCAACCCCAACGGCACTCGCCGGCATTACCTGGACATCGACGGCGTCAACGAGCTGTACCAGACCCTCGTCGTGCCCAGCTGCGGCAGCGGTGACACCCGACCGCGCACGCTCCGGTTCTCCGGCTATTTCTCCAGCCGCGACACCGGCACCGGCGGCAGCGGCACGGTACGCCTGCTGCGCGGCAACGTTCAGGTGGCCGGCAGTCGGGTGCAGCCCGTGGACGGAGAGGGCGTGTTGCTCGCGTCCGTGAGTTCACCCCCGCATTGCCGTGGAATCGCTGGACGCAGGTATCCGGCACCGCCACCGTGGTGCCTGGCGACAAGATCACCTACGCCATCTACATGTCGAACCCCACCAATTTCGACAACGCATCGATCACCGTCGACGATCTCGACTGCCCCGCCACCACGCTCACGCTGAAAAAGCACTGGGCCGGCGCCACCGTGGGCAACACCGCGACGCTGACCGCCACCCGTGTGGCCGGCACGCCCGCCGTGCGCACGCAGATCGACTCGCTCAGCTCCACCGCCACGGCCGCCGCCAACGCGCCGGGCGGCCAGACCACCACCGACGCCACGCCCACCACCGTTTTCGCCGGCGACGTGATCGAGTTGGCCGAAACCTTCACGCCCGCCACGGCCACCTACCACGCCGGCCTGCAATGCACGGGCGACGTCGGCCTGAGCGGCTTCACCCTCACCGTGGGCGCGCTGGGCGCCGGCGCCGCGCCCATCGTCTGCACCTTCAGCAACAGCCTGAGCGCACAGCCCAGCCTGGTGGTGGGCAAAGACATCGCCGGCGTGGCCGACACCAACGACAACGGCGTCACCGGCGATGCCGGCGACCTGGTGACCTACGCCTTCACGGTGCGCAACAACGGCAACGTCGCCCTCACCGGCGTGAGCCTGACCGACCCGCTGGCCGGCCTCTCGGCCCTCGCCATCACCTGGCCCGACCCGGCCAACCCCGGCACCCTGCCCGTCAACACCGAGGCCACCGCCACGGCCACCTACACCTTGACCCCGCGGACGCGGCATCGGGCCAGATGAGCAACACCGTCACCGCCACGGCCAACCCCGTGGGCGGCGTCACGCCGCGGGGCAGCGACAGCATCACCCAGCCCGTGCTGCCCACGCCTGCGCCGCAGCTCACCCTGGCCAAGACCGCTGCCGTGGCCGACACCAATGGCAACGGCTCGCAAGGCGACGCGGGCGACGTGGTGACCTATACCCTCACCGCCACCAACGCCGGCAACGTGCCGCTGAGCGGCGTGGTGCTCACCGACCCGCTGGCCGGCCTTTCGACCCTCACCATCACCTGGCCCGATGCGGCCAATCCCGGCACCCTGCCCGTGGGCGCGCAGGCCACCGCCACCGCCACCTACACGCTCAGTGTCACGGACGCGACGGCCGGGCAGGTCAGCAACACCGCCAGCGTGACCGCCGATCCGGTCAACGGCAAGGTGGCCGTGCCGCCCGCCACGGCCACGGCCAGCCAGCCCGTGCTGCCCACGCCGGCGCCGCAGCTCACCCTGGCCAAGACCGCCGCCGTGGCCGACACCAATGGCAACGGCACGCAGGGCGATGCGGGCGACGTGGTGACCTACACCCTCACCGCCACCAACGCCGGCAACGTGCCGCTGAGCGGTGTGGTGCTGACCGACCCGCTGGCCGGCCTTTCGACCCTCACCATCACCTGGCCCGATGCGGCCAACCCCGGCACCCTGCCCGTGGGCGCGCAGGCCACGGCCACCGCCACCTACACGCTCAACGCCGCGGACGTCACAGCCGGACAGGTCAGCAACACCGCCACCGCAACCGCCGACCCGGTCAACGGCCTGGTGGCCGTGCCGCCGGCCACAGGCACGGCCAGCGTCAGCACCCGGGCGGCGCCCCAGGGCGTGACCGCCGTGCCCGTGAACCACCCCTTGGCCCGGTGGTTGCTGGTTGGCGCGGTGGCATGGCTGGGCCGCCGTGCCTGGGCAGGGCGCAAGTAATTCCATCTGCAATTCAACGCGTCAATCGCCGTCATCCCGGCGAAGGCCGGGATCCATGTTTCTCCGCACACGCCGTCTGGATTCTGGCCCCGTATCGCGGTACGGGGCAGGCTTTGCGCCGGAATGACGAGATATGGCAGCTTTGATCTGGAATTGGAATAAGAGCGTCGCGTGCAGGCCCGCCGGCCCGCCAGGACGCCGGTGGAAGGCGGTATCGCCGTGACCGGCCTATCATGCCCGGCACAACACCACCACGAGGAGACACCGCCATGCCCGCTTTCGACACCCTGCTCTCCGGCTACAGCTTCTTCGAGGGCCCGCGCTGGCACGACGGCCGGCTGTGGCTGTCGGACTTCTACACGCACCAGGTCATCGCCTGCGATCTGCAGGGCCGCGTCGAAAAAATCGCCGACGTGCCGGGCCAGCCCTCGGGCCTGGGCTGGCTGCCGGATGGGCGGCTGCTGATCGTCTCCATGCGCGACCGCCGCGTGCTGCGGCGCGAGGCCGATGGCCAGCTGGTGACGCACGCCGACCTGTCGAACATCGCCACCGGCCACTGCAACGACATGGCCGTGGATGCCCAGGGCCGCGCCTGGGTGGGCAACTTCGGCTTCGATCTGATGGGCGGCGGCGGGGTGCAGACGGCCAGCCTGGCGCGCGTCGACCCCGACGGCAGCGTGCACGAGGCGGCGCGCGACCTCTACTTTCCCAACGCCATCCTGCCCACGCCCGACGGCCGCACGCTGATCGTCAACGAAACGCTGGGCAACCGCCTGTCGGCCTTCGACATCGCCGCCGACGGCAGCCTGGGCCCGCGCCGCGACTGGGCGGTGTTCGGCCCGCTGGTGCAAAGCGACAAGCTGGACGACTACATCGCCGGCGGCAAGGTGGCCGCCGATGGCGGCGCGCTGGACGCCGAAGGCGCCGTGTGGGTGGCCGACGCCATCGGCAACCGCGCCCTGCGCGTGGCCGAGGGCGGGCGCGTGCTGCAGGAGGTGTCGACCGGCGCGCAGGGCACCTTTGCCTGCACGCTGGGCGGGCCGGACGGGCGCACGCTGTTCCTGTGCGTGGCGCCCGACTTCATGGAGCACCACCGCGCGGCCGCGCGCGAGGCGCAGATCTGGACCACGCGCGTGGACGTGCCGGGCGCGGGGTTCTGACGCGCGGCGACGCCGGCCCGCCGGCCCGCCGGCCTTGGGCGCGGCGCGATGCTGAGGAGGTTCCCGCAAGGGGGGACTTCCCAGATTTTTGCATGGTTGATAAAGGCTTTTGCGCCCAGATAACGGGCGCAAGCAGCTACGTTATTGATACTTCAACATGGCGCCAAATGGCTATCGCTTGTTTCCGCCCTCCAGCGGTGTGGTGGGAAAGCCATGCCCTTGAAGATGTGCCGATCTTCTGCGTTCAAAGGTTTTCAAACGACCGCGCCATGCCGATGTGTGCAATGCCCACCTCGTCGTACGGCGCGCCCTCGGGCACATAACCCAGCCGCTGGTAGAAGCCTTCGGCACTGCGCTGCGCGCTGAGCACGATGCGGCGGTCGCCGCGCTCGAAGGCGGCCTGCTGCAGCGCCTGGATCAGCTGCCGCCCCACCCCGCTGCCGCGCAGCGCGCGGTCCACCGCCATGCGGCCGATGCGGCCCTCGCCCGGCGCTTGCTGCAGCAGGCGCCCGGTGGCCACGGGCATGCCCAGCAGGTTGGTGACGACGGCGTGCACGGCCGTGGCATCGGCCTCGTCCCACTCGTCCGCGCGGGCGATGCCCTGCTCCTCGATGAACACCGCCGTGCGCAGAGCCCGCGCCGCGTCGCCCAGCGCGGCCCAGTCGCCGGTCTGCACATGGGTCACGGGCTGGCCGGCTTCGTAGGCCTCGATCAGCGCGCGCAGCGGCGCCGGCACCGGCCGCGAGGTCTGCGTGGCCGGGTCGGCGAACACGTAGACCAGCTCGCCTGCCGTCAGCAATCGATCGCCACGGAAGATGCCGCCCACGAAGGTCATCGACGAGGCGCCGATGCGGTCGCAGCGCAAGCCGATGTCGAGCCGGTCGTCCATCTCGGCCGAGGCGTTGAACTCCACCGCCGTCTTGCGCAGAAAGATGTCGCCGCCCAGCCGCTGCATGGCCGCGGCATAAGGCATGGCCAGCGCGCGCCAGTAGTCGCTGATGGCGCAGTCGAAATAGGCCAGGTAGTGCGGGTTGAAGACGATTTTTGCATGTCCACCTCGGCCCAGCGCACGCGCAGGCGGTGGTGGTGACGGAAGTCGGTGGGTTTCATGGCGGTTTGCCTGTTCTCAGTCAAATCAGCGGCCAGCGCTTTGGCGGCGGGCGCTGGCAGCTATGGATCTTAAAGTTCTGTGGGAGCGGGCTTGCCCGCGATAGGGCCTCGGCCTTACGGCAGCGCCCTATCGCGGGCAAGCCCGCTCCCACCCGGGATCATGGTGCTGGCAGTCCAAAGGCCTGCCGCAGCGCCGCCGCCGCATCCTGGTGCAGCTGCCGCGCCTCGGCAATGGCGCGGCCCATGGTGATGAAGCCGTGCACCACGCCGCGGTAGATCTCCAGATCGACCGGCACGCCGGCGGCGCGCAGCTTGTCGGCGTAGGCCACGCCCTCGTCCACCAGCGGGTCGCATTCGGCCAGGCCCACCCAGGCGGGGGCCACGCTATCGACGTCGGCGCTTTTCAGCGGCGCAAAGCGCCAGTCGCTGCGGTCCACGCTGTCGATGTAGTGGTGGAAGAACCAGTCGATCAGCGCCTTGTCGAGCACCGGACCGTGCGCGAACAGCGCGTGCGAGTCGGTGTCCTGGTGGTCGGTGGTGCCGGGGTAGATGAGCAGTTGCAGCGCCAGCTTCAGCCCCGCGTCGCGCGCGTGCACGGCGCTGACGGCCGCCAGCGTGCCGCCGGCCGAATCGCCGCCGACGGCGATGCGCGTGGTATCGAGGCCCAGGGCGCGACCGCCCTCGCCCGCCAGCCAGTGCAGCGCATCCCAGGCGTCGTGCACCGCGGTGGGAAAGCGCCATTCGGGCGCCAGGCGGTAGTCGAGCGACAGCACGGCGGCGCCGCTGGTTGCGCTGAGCACGCGGCAAAAGGTGTCGTGCGATTCTATGCTGCCGATGGTGAAGCCGCCGCCGTGGGTGTACAGCAGCACGGGGAGGCCGGTGTCAGTACTGGGCGCGACCAGGCGCGCGGGCAAGGCGTGGCCGTCGCGCGCCGGGATGCGCACCTCCTCCACGCGCGCCAGTTCGGGCTTGGGCACGTCGAGCACGCCGATGGACTTGGCGTAGGCGGCCTTGGCCTGCTGCGCCGTCAGCGTGTGCATGGGCGGGTAAGGCGCCTGCGCCATGCGCTCGACCAGCAGGCGCATGGCGGGGGTCAGGCGGGCGTGGATGTCGGGCGAGTGATTCATGATGAAATAAGCTGCCAGCGCCCTGCTGGCGGGAGCTGGCAGCTATTGATAACGTAGTGACGGAAAGGGTGCGCCGCACCGCTGCACGCCGCGGCGCGGCGCGGCGCGGCGCGGCGCGGCGCCGTCAGCGTGCCCCGAAGCGTCCGCGGCAGCCCCGGTCGACCCAGATCTCGCGGCCGTCGTAGCCCCAGCTGCGGCCTTCGCGGCAGCTGTCTTGCGAGAGCTGGTCGATCAGCGCCGGCCGGCCCCAGCGCGGGTCCCAGTTGCAGCGGTTCAGACGTTGCTCCACGCTTTCGCAGACCACGGTGCGGCCGTAGCCGGGGCTGCGTCCGCCCCAGTCGGCGGCAGCAAACTCGCCCCGGCAGCCACCGCGCACCCAGACGCCGCCGTCGCGGCTGCCCCAGGTCTGGCCTTCGACGCAGGCGGTTTCGGACAACTGGCGCACCAGCATCTGGCGCCCGGGCGCCGGCGCGCGGCATTCCTGGTGGCGGCCTTGTTCGCTTTCGCAGCGGTAGGCATTGGCGGCGGTGCCGTAGTCCGGATTGACCCAACCCTGCGCGGGCCCGAAGTCGCCACGGCAGCCACCGCTGACCCACACCTGGCCGTTGAAATGGCTGCCCCAGGTCTGCCCCTCGATGCAGGGCGCGTCGGAGATCTGGCGCAGCAGGGTCAGGCGTGCCGCCACCGGCGCCTGGCAGTCGCGCCGCCGGCCCTGGTCGCTCTCGCAGCGCACGGTGTAGCGCGTGTCGCCATAGCCACCCACGCCGGCCTGGCCGCCGTAGGTGTCGGCAAAGCGGGCGCGGCAGCCATTCATCACCCAGACGGAGCCGACGCCGCGCGTGCCCCAGGTCTGGCCTTCGATGCAGGCCGCGGACGAGAGGGTTTCCGCAATCACCGGCCGGCCGCGGAAGGGCGTGCCGCACTCCTGAAAGCCGCCGTCACGGCTTTCGCAGGTGATGCCGGGGCCGCCGTAGGGGTCGTACCCCGGACTGCCATAGGTCGGGTTGCCGAAGGGCACGGTGCCCCAGGGCTGGCCCAGCGGCTGGCCGATGGGCTGGTCGTACTGCGCCTGCGCCAGCGGCGAGAACGCAACGGCGGCCAGTGCCAGGGCCGCGAGGGACGGAATGCGGGTCATGCGAACGATCTCCTGTGGGTGGCGCCCGAAGGGGCAATCCACTGCTCAGCGCGGTGGCCGGCCGGGCGGTTGTCGCGCCAGCTTCAGGGCGCACCACGGCGGCGCACCGTGCCCGGCACAGGTTTCAAGCCAAATCGGCCTGCAGCGCTGATGCAGCAAGCGCTGGCAGCTATCATTGGTATAGCTCCAGCGCATGCCTGGGCGATCAGCGGAAGCTCACCGTCACCGGCTGCAGGCCGGTCACGCCGTCGTAATGCGCGGTCACCTTCTGGCCGGCCTTGGGCGGCAGCAGGGCCGAGAACGAACCCAGGCTGACCACCTGCCCCGGCCGCAGCGACAGGCCTTCGGCCTTCAGCGCCTGCGCCAGCCACACCACCGCGTTCAGTGGGTGGCCCAGAACGTCGCTGCCCTTGCCGCCGCCCAGCGGCGCATCGGCGGCATCGACCAGGTGCACGTTCATGTCGCGCAGCTCGTTCAGCACGCGGGCCTGGCCCACGGCGTCCTGCGGCACCATCAGCGGCGCGCCGCGCACGCCCAGGCGCGCACCCACGTTCAGCGCGCTCAACGCGGCGCCGTTG
Organism: Ottowia beijingensis; assembly: GCF_013423955.1. Lineage (GTDB taxonomy): Bacteria > Pseudomonadota > Gammaproteobacteria > Burkholderiales > Burkholderiaceae_C > Ottowia > Ottowia beijingensis. Next base: position 83,435 of record NZ_JACCKX010000003.1, read on the forward strand.
ACCTTGGCGGGGGTCTCCACCACCAGGTCGGGCAGTTCGATGAAGGGAATGATCTGGTCCACCTGCGCCAGCACCTCGGCCGGGGTCTTGGCGTTGTTGATGGCGGCGCTCTTCACGCGCACCAACAGGTCGGCCTCGTACAGCGGGCGGGCGCCGAAGGCGGCGTCCACGGTGGCGCCGCTGTTCAGCAGCATGTTGGTGTACAGCGCGCCCCACACCGGCTCGGTGGTGTTGAAGCGCTTTTGCACTGCCGGGTTGGTCAGGCCCGCCTTGTAGCCCGCCAGGCGGCCGGCCTGGCCAGCCAGGCGCTGCTGCAGCTTGCTGCGGGTGCAGTTGGCGTCGACCATGGTCAGGTTCTCCGGCAGGTTGGCGGCCGGGCGGCGGGCGTTGTAGTCGCCCAGCAGGCGGTTGACGGCGACGTCGTCCAGGCAGCCGGGCGTGTTGGCCACCACCGGGGCCGAGGTGCTGGCGCAGCCGGCCAGCACCGACACGGCGGCCCCCAGGGCCAGGGCTTGTAGTGTGCGGGACTTCATGTAGCGATCTCCTGTGGGTTTGACTGAATAATGAAACCTGAACATCGTACTTTGGAAATCCACCCATGGCCCTCATCCAATACCTCACCCAGATCGAGTTCGACTACGGCGCCGTGCAGCAACTGCCGGCGCAGTGCCAGCGCGTGGGCATCACGCGGCCGCTGATCGTGACCGACGCGGGCGTGCGTGCCGCCGGCGTGCTGCAGCCGGTGATCGACGCCCTGCAGGGCCTGCCGCATGCCGTGTTCGACGGCACGCCGCCCAACCCCACCGAGGCCGCCGTGCGCGCCGCCACCGAGATCTACCAGCGCGAGCGTTGCGACGGCCTGATCGCCGTGGGCGGCGGCAGCGCCATCGACTGCGCCAAGGGCGTGGCCATTGCCGCCACGCACCCCGGCCCGCTGAAGACCTACGCCACCATCGAAGGCGGCAGCCCCAAGATCACCGAGGCGGCCGCGCCGCTGATCGCCGTGCCCACCACCGCCGGCACCGGGAGCGAGGTGGCGCGCGGCGCCATCGTCATCGTCGACGATGGTCGCAAGCTGGGTTTTCACAGCTGGGCCTGATGCCCCGGGCCGCCATCTGCGACCCGGCGCTCACCCTGGGCCTGCCGCCCATGCTGACCGCCGCCACCGGCATGGACGCCATCGCGCACTGCATGGAGGTGTTCATGGCCCCCGCCTTCAACCCGGTGGCCGACGGCATTGCGCTGGAGGGCCTGCGCCGCGGCTGGGCCCACATCGAGCGCGCGACGAAGGACGGCAGCGACCGCGAAGCGCGCCTGAACATGATGGCCGCCAGCATGCACGGCGCGCTGGGCTTTCAGAAAGGCCTGGGCGCGGTGCATTCGCTGAGCCACAGCCTGGGCGGCGCCAACCCACGCCTGCACCACGGCACGCTGAATGCGGTGTTCCTGCCCGCCGTGATCCGCTTCAACGCTGGGGCCGAAAGCATCCAGAAGGAAGACCGCCTGGCGCGCATGGCCCAGGCCATGGGCCTGCCCGCCGGCAGCGACGTGGCCGACGCCGTGCACGACATGACCGCGCGCCTGGGCCTGTCCACCGGCCTGGCCGCCATGGGCGTGACCGAAGACCTGTGGGCTGGCGTGATCGAGCACGCCCAGCTTGACCACTGCCACAAGACCAACCCGCGCATCGCCAGCGCCGACGACTACCGGCAGATGCTGGCCGAGTCGATGTAATTCCAATTCCAGATCAAAGCTGCCCTATCTCGTCATTCCGGCGCAAAGCCTGCCCCGTACCGCGCTACGGGGCCGGAATCCAGACAGCGTGTGCGGAGAAACATGGATCCCGGCCTACGCCGGGATGACGTTATAAGCCGCCGCGGCGCGGCGCCCGCGTGGCGCTCAGAGCGGCTGCACCTGCGCCGGATCGGGCCGCGCCGGCCAGGCCTCGAACTCGTCCGCCAGTTGCCGCGCCGCCTGCACGGCACTGCTCCAGGCCTGCACGCGCTCGGGGTGGTGTGGCGCGGTGGCGCCACTTGAGCTCTCGCCCAGCCAGCTGGGCACCACCGCCTGCTGGAAGTGCGGGTACAGCACCAGCGCGCCGGTGGTGGCAAATTCAGCATCAAATCGGCCTTCAGCGCTTGCTGGGCGGGCGCTGACAGCTATCGAAGATGAAGCGACATAGGCCAGGTGCAGGTGGTAGTCGGTGATGCCGCCGTCCCAGTAGGCGCCGCGTGGCGCCCCGGAATGTCGTGCACCACCTTCAGCACGAAGGGGATCGAGCCGCTGGCCTGCAGCGCGTGTGGCGGTACGCGGCCGGGCCGGCGTACAGCCGCAGCGCCCGCAAGCGCGGCGTCAGAAGGTGATGACCTTGTCGGCCGCCATGGTGGCGTCGGCCAGTTCGGCCAGCGTGCCGACGGTGACGCCGCCGATCAGCTGCAGCGAAAGCAGGCCGCGGTTGCCGGCGCAAGTCTTGCACACCTTCACCGGCACCTGCTGGGCCACCAGCTGCTCCACCATCTGCTGCAGGGTGTTGCCCGAGGCGTCCTGCTGGTTAGGCAGGCCGAGCACGGTGGCGTCGGACATCAGGAACACGTCGAGCTGCGGCTTCTCGCCCTCGCGCCCCATCAGCGCCAGGGCCAGGCGCAGGGCGGACAGGCAACGCTCGCTGCCATAGGGCGCGGCATGGATGATGAGCAGGATTTTTGCATGGTCTTTCAGGGTGGGATATCAGGACCGACTGATGTTAGCGCGCGCCGGTGTCGGCCCACACTGCTTGCCGCGCCATCACGGCCTCAAAATCGGGCCGCGCGAGCAAGGCGCCCAGCCACTGCGACAGCGCGGGCGCCGTCTGCTGTGCAAAGCGTGCCGCGTCGTGGCGGGCGAACTGGCGCACGAAGGGCGCGATGGCGAAGTCGGCCAGCGCGGGGCGGGTACCGAACAGGTAACGCGGTGCCGCACCACCCTCCAGCCGCACCGCCAGCAGCGACAGAAAGCCCTGGGCAACATCGAAATGCTGCGCCGCAAAGGCGCGCGCCAACGGATCGCTGTCACCCGCGTCAGGCGCCCCGCCCCACTCGGCGCGGTAGCGCGCGGGGTACTTGTAGCGGTCGAGGTGCGGCTTGAAGTCGCGCTCGCAGGCCTCGATCAGGGCCAGCATCTCGGCCAGCGTGCCCTGCGCGGGCGTCAGCCAGCCCTCGGGATCGTGCTGCGCCAGCGCCCAGCGCATCACGTCCAAGCTTTCGTCGATGACCTGGCCACCCGGCAGCACCAGCACGGGCACCGTGCCCTTGGGCGACGCGACCAGCATGGCGGCGGGCTTGGCGCGCAGCGTGATCTCGCGCAGTTCCACGTCGAGCGCCGACACCTGCACCGCCCAGCGGGCGCGCATGGCGTAGGGGCAGCGGCGAAAGGTGTAGAGCACGGGGCGTGGCGTCATGCGGGCATTCTGGCAAAGCGCGCGACACAGCTGGTCACAACACGCCCCCACCGGCGGGGCGGGAACTCTGGCCTTCGTGCGGCCTCGCACCTATAGTGGGGACGTGGCGCACCATGCCCCACCACGCGGGGCGGAACAGGTTCCGACTACCGCCCTTTCTGCCGATGTATGGAGAAGACAAACCATGCACCAGCTCTTGACCCAATTCACCGTCCGCTGGTTGTCGCTGATGACCGGCGCGGCCCATGCCACCACGGCGCTTCGCGCGATGACGCGCCACGCACCCGAGAGCGACCCCGACGATGAAGTGCCGCGCGAACTGCCCACGGTGCCTTTGCCGACCGTGGCTGTGCCCTCGGTACCTTTGGCCACCTGGCCCAAGCCGGCCTGATGACCACCGCGCATTCGGCGCCCCACGGTGCCGGATGCTGGACCGAATCTGTTTTTCGCTCTCGTTTCAATAGCTGCTGGCGCTGACCAGACAAGCGATGCAGGCCTATTTGCTCTGCAAGCCCTTGAGCTTTTCAAACGCCGAAGCCATGGCGCCCTGGGGCGTGGGCGCGTTGCCCCTGCCCTGCCCGCCTGCGTAGCCACCGCGGCCGCGGTCGCCCCGGCCGGCGTGCTCGAAGCGGTTCTCGCGTGGGCCATCGCGGCGCGGCGCCTGCGCGTCCAGCTTCATCGTCAGGCTGATGCGCTTGCGCGGCACGTCCACTTCGAGCACCTTCACCTTCACGATCTGGCCGGCCTTGACGACCTCGCGCGCGTCGTTGACGAACTTGTTCGACAGCTGGCTCACGTGCACCAGGCCATCCTGGTGCACGCCCAGGTCGACGAAGGCGCCGAACTGGGCGACGTTGCTCACCGTGCCTTCGAGCACCATGCCCTCCTTGAGGTCGGCAATGTCTTCCACGCCCTCGTTGAAGCGCGCCACCTTGAAGTCGGGGCGCGGGTCGCGGCCGGGTTTTTCCAGCTCAGCCAGGATGTCCTTCACCGTCACGGCGCCGAACTGTTCGGTGGCGAAGGCTTCGGGCTTGAGCGGTTTGAGCAGTTCGCTGCGGCCCATGAGCTGGTCGATGGGCTTGCCGGTCTTGACGATGATCTGCTCCACCACTGGGTAGGTCTCGGGGTGCACGCCGGTCATGTCCAGCGGGTTGTCGCCGCCGCGAATGCGCAGAAAGCCCGCGCTCTGCTCGAAGGTCTTGGGGCCGAGGCCGCTGACTTCCAGCAGCTGTTGGCGGCTTCTGAACGCGCCGTGCGATTCGCGCCAGCGCACCACGGCCTTGGCCACGGTGCCCGACAGGCCCGACACGCGCGCCAGCAGGGCGCGCTGGCGGTGTTCAGATCGACACCGACACCGTTCACGCAGTCCTCGACCACGGCGTCGAGCTGGCGCGCCAGTTCGCTCTGGTTCACGTCGTGCTGGTACTGGCCGACGCCGATGCTCTTGGGGTCGATCTTCACCAGCTCGGCCAGCGGGTCTTGCAGGCGGCGCGCGATGCTGGCGGCGCCGCGCAGACTCACATCCACGTCGGGCAGTTCCTGGCTGGCGTATTCGCTGGCCGAATAGACCGAGGCGCCGGCTTCGCTGATTACTATCTTTTCAATAGCTGGTGGCGCTTGTTCTGCAAGCGCTGCAGCCTGTTTTTGCACCAATTTGATCAGGTCGCCCGCGAGCTTGTCGGTCTCGCGGCTGGCGGTGCCGTTGCCAATGGCGATGAGCTGCACACCGTGTTTGGCCACCAGCTTGGCAGCGTGTGCACGCTGCCGTCCCAGTCCTTGCGCGGCTCGTGCGGGTAGACGGTGGCGGTGTCGACCAGCTTGCCGGTGGCATCAACCACGGCCACCTTCACGCCGGTGCGGATGCCGGGGTCGAGCCCCATGACGGCCTTGGCGCCGGCGGGCGCGGCCAGCAGCAGGTCGCGCAGGTTGTCGCCGAAGACCTTGATGGCCACCTGCTCGGCATCTTCGCGCAGGCGGGCGAACAGGTCGCGCTCGGTGCTCAGGCTGAGCTTCACGCGCCAGGTCCACGCCACGCACTTGCGCAGCAGGTCGTCGGCCGGGCGGCCCTGGTGGCTCCAGCCCAGGTGCAGGGCGATGCGGCCTTCGGCGAGGCTGGGGGCTGGGCCTTTGGCCGACGACGCCACACCCTCACCCCTGCCCTCTCCCGCACGCGGGAGAGGGAGCGAGTCCGCAGCGCCTCGGCTGTTGACTCCCTCGCCCCTTTGGGGAGAGGGCTGGGGTGAGGGCTGACGGCCTCCGGCACCACCAGCTTCGCATCCAGAATCTCCAGCGCCCGCCCACGGAACACCGCCAGCGCGCGGTGGCTGGGCACGCGGCCGATGGGCTCGTCGTAGTCGTGGTAGTCGCGGAACTTGGCGACCTCGGGGTCGTTCTCGTTCTTGCCGGCGGCCAGCTTGCTTTGCAGCAGGCCTTCGGCCCACAGCCATTCGCGCAGGCCTTGCACCAGCGTGGCGTCCTCGGCCCAGCGCTCGCTCAGGATGTCGCGCACGCCGTCCAGCACGGCAGGGATGGTGGTGAAGTCTTCGCCGCCCTCGCCTTTCTCTGCCTTCACGAAGGGCTTGGCCGCTTCTTGCGGATCCAGCGTCGGATCGGCCCACAGTTGATCCGCCAGCGGCTCGATGCCGAACTCGCGCGCAATCTGCCCCTTGGTGCGGCGCTTGGGCTTGTAGGGCAGGTACAGGTCTTCCAGTTCCTGCTTGGTGGCCGCGGCGTCGATGGCGGCGCGCAGCTCGGGCGTGAGCTTGCCCTGTTCGTCGATGCTTGTCAGGATGGCGGCGCGACGCTCGTGCAGCTCGCGCAGGTAGGCCAGGCGCGCTTCCAGCTCGCGCATCTGCACGTCGTCGAGGCCGCCGGTGGCCTCCTTGCGGTAGCGGGCGATGAACGGGACGGTGGCGCCGCCGTCGAGCAGTTCGACGGCCACGGCGACCTGGTTTTCACGTACTTTGAGCTCGGCGGCGATCTGGGCGGTGATGGAAAGCATGCGTGCGTGCCGCGCGGCGGCATGGCGCCGCCCGGCGAGTCGAAAAAGCGGGGAAGTTTGCCACAGCAGATGCCGCGCGCCGCAGGCGGCACGGGCAGGATCAGGCCGGGGCGCGGCGCCGTTCCGCCGTCGGCTGGATCAGCGCCGCCATGGGCACCTGCAGGCGCACGCGCGTGCCCTCGCCCGGCGCGCTTTCCACGCTCAGCTGGCCGTGCATCTGGCTGGCGCGCAGCACCATGCCCGAAAGGCCTTTCCCGTGCGACGCACGGTGCGGTTCGCCCGACGACGCGGTGCGCGCATAGCGCTCGTACGCCATGCCCTTGCCGTTGTCGGCGATTTCCAGCAGCAGCGCGTCGGCGCTGTTCATGTGGCAGCAGCTCAGCACCACGGTGTCGGCGCCGGAATGCCGCACGGCGTTGGCCAGCGCCTCCTGCGCCACGCGCAGCACCTGGCGCGCGGCGGGCCCTTGCGCGCGCTCGAGCTGCTCCTCATCGACCAGGCGCCATTGCAGATCCATGCCAGCCGCAGCCAGCAACGGCTGCATGCGATAGCGCAGGCTGGCCAGGTGACTGACGACCGAGCCCTCCTCGTTGATGCCATCCACCAGGAGCTTCAGCTCCAGCAGGCATTGCTGCAGCGTGGCGGCGGTGGCGCGCTGCTCGGGCGAGCCGGCATCGAGCGCCGAGATGAGGGTGGTCAGCTGCGAGCCCACGCCATCGTGCAGGTCCTGGGCCAGCTGGCGTTGCACCTGGTGCGCAGACGAGCCGCCCTCGCCGATCGATCTGCGCGAGTTGCCGACGCGCTGCGTCAGCGCCAGCCACAGTACGAACAGCGCCACCGCAAAGAAGTAGTGCGAGACCGACACCAGTGCCGGCCCATCAGCGGCCTGCCGCAGGTCGGTCAGCACCACGCCCAGGCCCAGCACGGCCACCAGCAGCACCATCCAGCTCTCGGCATCGGTGCGGCGCCAGATGGCGTGCGCCAGGCGCAGCACCAGGGCGGTGATGCCCAGCGCATTGACCCAGAACCACGCCTGGCCCCATCCGGCCGGCAGCGCGGCCGCCTGCAGCGGCGCCAGAAACAGGCCGAGCGCGGCCTGACTGGCCATCAGCACCTTGTCGCCCCAGCCCAGGCCCCGCACCCAGGCCATCAGGAAGGCCGACACGGCCAGGATCGTGAGTTGATAGCTGCCCCGTGTGGCGGCCCGCACCACTTCATCCGGGGCACCCAGACGCCCCAGTTCGCCGGCCGCCAGCAGGGCGGACCAGGCCAGCAGCGCCAGGCCATAGCGCAGATCGCGCGTATCGCCACGCTGGCGCCAGCCCAGCAGGGCGTAGCCCGCCAGGCCGAGGCTCAGCAACAGCACCGGCCACATGATGGACATGGCTATCCGGCCCTCCTGCCGGTCATGGCCGGCACTGCCGCGACGTCAAACGGCCTGCGCGTCGACAGCGCTCACTACAGCAGGCCACGCATCGACGCCAGGTTCACGGCCTGCGCTCGCGTTCGAACCTGCAGCTTGCGGTACATGTTCTTGATGTGCGTGTTCACCGTCTGGTCGCTGATGCCCAGGCGCTTGCCGATCTCGCAACTGGTGTGGCCCGTGGCCACCAGCCGCAGGATCTCGCGCTCGCGATCCGACAGCTTCTCGCCCGAGGCCGCGCCGCGGCTGGCATGCGCGGGCACGCCGGCAGCCCGTGGGCTGCCATCCAGCCGCTTCATCAGCCGGCGCGCCAGGTTGGGTGTGATCGACGCCCCGCCGTTGACCACCTGCAGCACCGCTTGCGGGAAGCTGCCGAACCAGGAGTTCTTGATCAGATAACCCGTGGCGCCCAATTCGAACGCGTGAATGGCGTGCTCTTCGTCTTCCATGGCCGACACCACCACCGCCTCGGCCACCGGCCGCATGCTTTTCATGTATTCGATCAGCTGGAACCCGGTGCCGTCGCCCAGGTTCAGGTCGACCAGCATGACATCGAACTCGTGCAGCGCAATCAGGCGCTTGCCCTCGCGCAGCGACGCCCCTTGGCCCACCAGGTGGATGCGGGGGTCGGTCAGCAACTCCTGCGACACCACGCGGCGCATGTGGGGTCGTCGTCCACCAGCAGCACCTGCACCGGCTGATCGGGCTGGCCGATGAGGAAGTCGGGCCAGCTCGATCCGAAAGTCATCGGTGCTGCAGGCTTGTCAACTGCCTTGCCCCCACGGCCCGGTGACGCCGGGTCCCTCCAGTCCATGTTGGTTGTGCTCATGTCGATCCCCCGGCGCCTGCGTTTCGAAACATCTGTAACCCCTCCAAGCCTGCGACGCCTGCGACTCGGGAGCTGAACGCGGAGTTTGTAAACATCTCCTGCGCACAAGTTGTGAACTTTGCACAAAAACTTAGGCTTTGTCACAACATCGAAGAGGGATATCCTGCGCTTCTTTTCCAATATTTGCAATAAACACTTTTTGTTACTACCCCATCGAAATCCGTTGAATGCTATCCAAGCAGGAGCTGCGCGCTGTTGTAGTGAGCCATGATCCGCGAGGTTGGAGCCCCCAAACACATGCCACATGTCCACCATACGACGTATCCATTTGTAGCGATTGGTGTCGGGCTGAATGCGCAGGACACTGCACCCCGACGACACCGCATGACGAGCACCGAAAAACAGGAGGCCGGATGCGGCGGAGTCACCCCCGGAACTGCTGGAATTCGCCCGCCGCTCCGGATCCGTGTCTCACCACACCTTTGGAGGATCTCATCATGAACGCGAAACTGCTTTTCCTGACCGCTGCGTTTGTCGCCACGTCTGCGATGGCCCAAGACGCAAGTTTTAAGCCGAAGGATCCACCGGCTCCGTCTCCTTCGCCGACGCCTGAGGCCTGCGACCTGTGCGCCCACGACATCGTCCTGAAGGGCCCGACCATCCAGGTGACCGCGCTGAAAAACACCGCTTCCATCGCCTGGGCCAGTGGCGCCGACTCCAAGGCCGTCAACAACATGTCCAGCAACACCAGCGGCGTGCTGATCGACCAGGGCGTCGAGTCGACCCAAATCACTGCGCTCAAGAACAGTGGCGTGCTGGCTTACGCAAGTGCCAGCGACTCGTATGCGAACAACAACCTGGCCAGCAACGTGGGCTCGGTCGGCGTCGGCGCCGACCAACTGCAGATCGTCCTCGGCAAGGGCGCCTTCCTGGCTGCCAAGGCCACTGGCACCGGATCCAGGGCGGTGCAGAACTTCTCCAGCAACAACGCCTGCCTGACCTGCGAATGAGCGATCAAAGGGCCTGAAGCGCACGGCGGAACCGGTGGCCCCCGTCCCGGTTCCGCCGTTTTTATTCTTGTCGAAAGGGGATTGCCATGAAGCTCAAGCTCCTGTCCATCGCCCCTGGCCTGGTTCTGCTTTGCGCTGCGCAGAGCGGCTGGGCGCAGTTCGCCCCCGGCTCGGACCCGATCATGCTGAACGGTCAGGTCAGCTACCTGGCCCTGCCCGCTCCGCCGTTTCAGCCCTCGGGGCAAATCGAAAACGAAACGGATATTCCGTCCTGGCTGCAGGCCAAGGTATCGCGCTATGAAGCCAAGGCTTTTTCCGCGCTCGAAGGCGGCAGCGGAACTGTCCAAACCGAGCGCGATGTCGTCAGCCGGCAGACCGGCAACGCCCTGCAGCGCACCTGCACCACGGAAGTGGCGAGCAACACCATCGCCCCTACCGCAGCCGGCCCTTCAGGCCGCTACGGCATGAGTGGTGGAGACCAGATCGCGGTGCTGCGCGGCGACGTGGTCACCATCTGCAAATAAGAAGCTGCGCGGCACGCCGCCAGCACCAGCAACTGAGAGGCTCGCCAGAGCGGAGGGAGGACATCATGGGACACGGCAACTTCTCGGGCGCTGCCGAACGCGGAGGAAAGCGCGGACATTGCTGTTCTGCGCTCTGGCCGCGGTCGCCGTCCTCTCGGGCTGCGCCACCCCGCTGTCGCCCAAGGAGGATGCCCTCTTCCAGTCCTACGCCAGTGCCACCGACCGGCCCGCCACGCGGCCGGTCCGCTCGATGTCCAGCTTCAGCGACTCGCTGGTCTGCATGGACCGGATGATGCGCGACGCCGAGGTGCCGACCACGCTGATCACCAGCAAGTACATCCCCGATTTCTCGGGGCGCGTGCCGGTGGCGGCCAAGGAAATGGTGATCACCGCGCTGTCGCAGATGTCGCGCCAGTCGAATGCGTTCCGCTACGTCGATTTCGAGGTCGACATCGCGCGCCAGGACACGGTGCAGAACCTGACCACCATCCTGCTCAACAACAACCAGATGGAGTTGCAGCGTCCGGCGCTGTATGTGTCCGGTGCCATTTCCTTCGTCGATCAGAACGTGCTGAGCAACCGGCACAGTGCAGGGCTTTCGGGCGCGCGCATCGAAGCCGGCTACGACCGCAGCCGCGCCGCCACCATCATCGGGCTGGAGATGCACCTGGGCGACTTTCGCACGCGCACGCTGATCCCAGGGCTGGACTCGGCCAACGAGGTCATCATGGGCACCTCGGGCCAGGGGCTGGATCTGGCCGGCCGCATTGGTACCTACGGTGTGCAGTTCAACGTCGGCCGCGACCTCGTGCAGGGCTCGGGCGCGGCGATGCGCACCCTGGTGGAGCTGGCCGCGATCGAGCTGGCGGGCAAGTGGACCCACCTGCCCTATTGGCGCTGCCTGACGCTGGACAACACCCACCCCGAATTCCAGCGCCAGCTGCGCGTGTGGTACGACGAGGGCGACCGCACCACGCGCTCGCGCATGGTGCAGCGCTATCTGGCGAGCCGAGGCTACCTCGCAGCGTCCGAAACGGCACTGCCACCGGGCCACGCCCTGCTGCGCGAAGCGGTCGGCCGCTTCCAGGCCGATGTGGGTGCGGTGGTCACGGGCGAGATCGACTTCCCGTCTATGAGCGCGCTTTGCGCGATTTCGTGGCCGTGGGCGAAGACGGGCAGCTGGCGCGCGTCGGATGGGCCGAGTTGAGTGCTGGCCAGACGAAGATCGAACCCTTCACGATCGATCTGCAGATCGAGAACACCAGCCGGGACCGCACGGCTTTCGAGGCGGGGACGCACATCTTTGCGTCGGCGACGATTTCGCGTGCCGCACACCTGTTCTGCTACATCAACGACGCCAATGGCAACATCGTCAAGATCCAGCCCAACATGCTGAGTCCCGAATCGCTGGTGTCGGCCAATCAGGCCATCCGGCTGCCCGACTGGATGGTGCCTTATCCGGCGTTCGTGTTGACCGCAGGCGCCAAGGGCTCGGAAGCGCTGATGTGCGTGGCCACCAACGAAGACCCGATGCTGAAGATGCCGCCTGAGCTGAACGTGCCCGCGCTGACCCGCATGCAGGGCGTCGCGTCGCTGCAAGCCTTGCGTGAGCAATTCGAGGCCGCGGTGGGTGCCGGCAACATGGCCGCGCAGACCCTGGAATGGCGCATCCTGCCGGCGCGCCCCGCTGCCGCAGCCGCAGCGGGCAAGAACGGCGCCGCCCAGTAAGGCGACGCACGGGCCATGAGCACCGCAGCGTCAACATGCGGGCCCGCCGGATGCGCCACCGCGCGGCGCGGACTGGCGCATGGGCATGGTCGCCACGAGCCTGCTGATCGCCTGCGTATCGGTACAGGCAGCAGCGCGGGCGGCAACGCTGCCTGAGATCCAGGCGCCGACCGCAAGGGTGCCGGATGTCCAGGCGCCCAGCGGTCAGGCGCCGGCCGTCAGCTTGCCGCGCAACCCGTTGCCGCCAGCCGATCCGGTGGCCAATCCTTCTCAGCGAGCTGCCGACCCTCAACTGGGGCCTGTGCGTGCGCCGGCATCGCCCGCGCTGCCGGAGGCGCGTCAGACGAGCAACCTTCTGGCCGATCCTGCCGTGCGCAGGGATCTGGACCTGCTGCGCCGCCAGGCACAACCCCGGTCGGGCTTCGGCAGCACCAATGCGGCGGCCAATGCCGCCTGGACGCTGGGGCTGATCGACCTGCACGGCGGCGCAGGGCCGCGCTCGACGGCCTCGGCGCAGATGTGGTTCGAGCGCGCAACGCGTTTCGGACGCCAGCCGCTGGCCAACGCCGGCCTGGCCTGGTGCGCACTTGATGGCTGCGCGGGGCCGCCCGACACGTCGGCCGCGCGGCAGGCCATCAACAAACTGCGTGCGCACCACCGTGCCCGGGCGCTCTATCTGGAATGGGTGCTGGAGAGCCGCGCACAACCCTTGCCGTGCGCTCCAGTGACCCCCAGGGCGTGACCAGCCTGCGCTTGCCCCTGCGCCAGATGCTGGAACGCGCCGCAGCCGAGGGCGATACGCAGGCGCATATAGAGCTGGGGCTGGAGGCCATCGTCAACGGCGATCTGCGCAGCGCGCGCCAACATCTGCAGGCCGCGGCGCCGCACTCCCGCGCGGCCGCGGCCAATCTGAAACTGCTCGATCTGAAGGATGCGCGGCCGGCGTCGGCCGCCGCGACGGAGGCCGATCGATTGCTGGAAAGAGCCCAGCGCGCGCACCGTGGCGTCGTGGTGCCTGCCAACTACGCGGAAGCCATGCGGCTGTACCAGGCCGCTGCCGCCCAGGGCAGTGCCGCGGCCAAGCGCATGCTGGCGCTGATCACATCCCGCCCGCAGCCCGATGGCACGATCAACATCGCCTGGATGTCGCAGCTGGCCTGGCTGGACACGGCCAACAACCTGCCGCAGCTGGACACGCGCTCGCTCTCCACCATGATGTACCGCGACCCAACGCCGTTGTTCGACCTGCTGCCCGACGAATGGCAGCGCCGGCTCAACACGGTACCGCGCTGAAGCCGCGGGTGCTACTGCGCGGCCAGACCGGGCAGTCCGCGCGCGGCCGTGGGCACCAGCAGACGCAGCGGCCGGGGCGCGAGCTGAAACACCAGCGGCGCCGGCAAGTGCGCAAGCTCGCCGTCGATGGCGAGCTGCATGCCGCCACTGCCCCGGCCTGGCTGCACCACCAGCCGATCGACGGAGAAACTGTCCACGCGCGCGGCACCGTCCAGCCGGCCGATGCTGCCGCGCAGCATTCGCCACAGCGTGGCGAGCGGCGGCGCCGGCGGCAGGGTGATGGCGAGCAGGCGCCCTGCTTCGGCGGCCAGCGGTTCGCGCAGGCCCAGGGCGCGCAGCTGCAGATCGTTGTGGCCGACGAACAGCGTGCGCGTGCGCACCACGCGGGTTTCGGTGCCGTCGTGCAGCTCCAGCGTCATCAGGCTGCGGCCGCGCAGCAGCGTGCCCAGCCCGGCGATCCAGGCCACCAGCCGGCTGCGGCCATGGCGCTGCCCGCCCGCTTCCAGCAGGCGCGGGTACAGGCCGACGCTGGCGTTGACCAGAAACAGTCGCTCGCCCACCATGCCCACCGGCACCGGCTGCACGCGCGCGCCCAGCAAGGCGTCCACCGCGGCATCCAGATCGGTCGACATGCCGTGCGTGCGGCCGAAGTAGTTGAGGCTGCCCTGCGGCAGCACGCCCATCGGCAGGCCGGCGTTCCACACCGCCTGCGCGACAGCGTTCAGCGTGCTGTCGCCGCCCGCCGCCACCACGATGCCGCGCGCATCGCGGGCGGCGTTGACGGCGCGACCGATGACGGCGCCCAGTTCACCCGGCTGGCGGGCGACGAAGCATTCAGCCCGCCGGCCGGCGGCGCGCAGGCGCTCGGCCACGTGCCGGCTGACATCGGGCGTGTCGCCGCGCCCGGACGCCGCGTTGAAGACGAGGAACAAAGGGGCTGGTGCCGACGGCATGGGGGCACTGTAGGCGCCGCGTGCGTCGGCGGCTGTCGGCCGATGGCGCGAATGCCTATCGGCCCATCAGAAGAAATTGGTCTAATCGGGCTGCAGCGCAAGCGGGCGAGCGCAAGCAGCTATCCAAACCATAGTTAACGCACCCTGGGCCGCGACCTCAAGCCGCTTGACCACGCAGCGCCGCGCGCAGGCCGACGCCGATCTCCGGCCGTTCGGCAAACGGGTCGGGTGGGTTATGGATGGCGACGATCGCATCGGTGCGCGACTTGACGTTGCCCAGCGCCCTGGGGTGGCTGAAGACGTAGAACTGGTCGTGCGCGATGGCGTCGAACACCTTGTACGCCACCTCGGCGGCGGTGACCTTGCCGCTGCTCACGGCCTTGTCGGTCTGCGCCTGGCTGATGCGCTGCGAGGCGGTCATCTCGGCCGCGGGCATGTCGCCGGGGCGGTTGCGCTCGCTGTGGCTGATGCCGGTGGCGACGAAGTACGGGCACAGCACGCTGGCGCTGATCTGGTCGGTCACCAGCTTCAGGTCCTGGTACAGCGTCTCGGTCAGCGCCACCACGGCGTGCTTGCTGACGTTGTAGACGCCCATGTTGGGCGGCGTCAGCAGCCCGGCCATGCTGGCGGTGTTGACGATGTGGCCCTGGTACGCCGGGTCGGCCTTGGCCGCCTCCAGCATCATCGGCGTGAAGCCGCGCACGCCGTGGACGACGCCCCACAAGTTGACGCCCAGCACCCATTCCCAGTCCTTGACGGTGTTCTCCCAGACCAGGCCGCCCACCGCCACGCCGGCGTTGTTGAAGACGAAGTGCGGCGCGCCGAATGTTTCCTGCACCTGCCGGGCCAGCTGGTCCATCTCCGGCGCCTTGCTGACGTCGACGCGGCGCGCCAGGGTTTTGACGCCCAGGGCCTTGATCTCGGCCTCGGCCGCGGCCAGCGCATCGGGCTGGATGTCGACCAGCACCACGTTCATGCCGCGCTGCGCGGCGATGCGCGCGCACTCCAGGCCGAAGCCCGAGCCGGCGCCGGTCAACACGGCGGTCTTGCCTTTGAAGTCGCTGATCATCAATCGGTCTCCATTCAGTGGTAAGGTTTGAAAAATATACTCCCAAGGTAGTCATGCTCTAGAGCCCGCCAGTAGGGCGCTAAAACCATATACTCCCATTGTTTGTGGTCAAGCCGGCATGGCCCGCGCGATCAGCGCATCCACGCCGGCGCCCGCGCCCAGCGTGCCGAACACGTCGTGCCGCTGCGCGATGCGCGAATCGCAGAAGGCGCCGAACACGGCGGACGGCGCGGTCTGCGCCAGCAGCGCGGCCTGCACCGTCAGCGCCACGTCGCGTGCCAGCGTGCGCGCGGTGGCTTCGGTGGCGTGGTGGTCAATCAGCGTGGGCAGCGTGTCGATCATGCGGTCGAGCGCGGCATGCTGGCCGCGCGCTGGCGCCAGCTCATGCGCCAGCGCGGCGGCTACGTCGCCCTTGCGCAAGGCGCGCAGAAGGTCCAGCGCCATGATGTTGCCCGCGCCTTCCCAGATGCTGTTGACCGGCATCTCGCGGTAGATGCGCGCGGGGATGCCCTCGCCGCCCTCTTCCACGTAGCCGTTGCCGCCCAGGCATTCCATGGCCTCCTGCGCGAACAGGCTGCCGCGCTTGGTGATCCAGAACTTGGCGATGGGCGTGAGCACGCGCGCCAGCAGGCGCTGCTGCTCGTCGCCCTGCTGGTCGAAGGCGCGCGCCAGCCGCATCGACAAGGCAATGGCTGCTTCGCTCTCCAACGCCAGGTCGGCCAGCACGTTCTTCATCAGCGGCTGCTCGATCAGGCGCTTGCCGAAGGCGCTGCGCTCGGCCGTGTGGTGCAGCGCGATCGACAGCGCCTGCCGCATCAGCCCGCTGGTGCCCAGCGCGCAGTCGAGCCGCGTCATGGTGCCCATGGCCAGAATCTGCGGCACGCCGCGGCCGGGCTCGCCCACCAGCCAGGCGAGAGTGCCGTCGAACTCGACTTCTGACGAGGCGTTGGCCTGGTTGCCCAGCTTGTCCTTCAGGCGCTGGATGCGCAGCGTGTTGCGCGTTCCGTCCGGTAATACGCGCGGCAGGAAGAAGCAGGACAGGCCGCCCTCGCCCATCCCTTCGACATACGCCAGCACCAGAAACGCATCGCACATCGGCGCCGAGAAGAACCACTTGTGGCCGGTCAGCCGATAGCGCTCCCCACGCGTCACGCCCATCGTGCACCGCGCGCGTGGTGTTGGCGCGCACGTCCGAGCCGCCCTGCTTCTCCGTCATGCCCATGCCCATCGTCACGCCGGGTTTGTCGCGCCAGGGCTTCAGCGCCGGGTCGTAGGCGCGGGCAGCCAGCCTGGGCGCCCAGTCCTTGAAGATGGCCGGGTTGTCGCGCAGCGCGGGCGTGACGGCGTAGGTCATCGAGATCGGGCACAGCACCGAGGGTTCCAGTTCGGTGAACAGCTGGAACGCCGCCGCGCGCTTCACATGGGCGTGGCCGCTGGCCTGCTCATCGGGCGCATACGGCGTGCCGTGCAGGCCAGCCTCGGTGGCGGCGGCCATCAGCGCGTGGTAGCTGGGGTGGAATTCCACCTCGTCGATGCGGTGGCCCAAGCGGTCGTGCGTGCGCAGTTCGGGTGTGTGCACGTTGGCCAGCGCGCGTGGTTCTGCATGGCCGCGCTGCCGGCCAACTGGCCCAGCGCGGCCAGCGGCGCGGTGTTCAGGCCGGGGGCGTTGAACTTCAGCGCATCCTGCAGCGCCTGGTTGCCGGCGAACAGATTCACGTCGGCCAGCGGCGTGACCTGGTTGAAGACGTCGTGCGTGGCGGCCATGTGGTTCTCCTCAAGGTCGTGGCTTGCGCGGCGCGGGTGCGATCGGCTGCAGATGTTCATCGGCCAGGCCCACCAGCAGCGCGCGGCCATCGGGCAAGGCGCGGAGCTCGCCAAAGCGCGCCTGCGCGAATGGCTCGCCCTGCCCTTCGGGGAAGTAGAACGCATCCGTGACCAGAACCCAGTCACCTTGGAGTCGCTTGACGGGCAACAAGCGCTCACCCGCGGCCAGCGGTGCGCCATCCTGCGCCAGACGCCGCACCGTGGCAACACCGCGCGCGTCCAGCGTCGCCACCACCTGGGCGTGGCGATTCAGACCCAGCCGGTCGTCCTCGTTCAGCGCCTTGCGCACGCCTTCAGGAAAAGCGAAGTTCAGCGCCATGTAGTCGCCCTGCATCAGCGAGCGCGGATCGCGCGGCGCCAGCGGCACGTAGATCTTCTGGCCCTGGGCGATCACCTGCTCCTTCTTCTGCACATCGAAATGCACCAAACCCAAGGACAGCAGCGCGCCAGCAGCTATCAACACAAGAGCAGACCAATGCGGACGTGGCGGCTCGACCTGCTGCGACGTGGCCGCCGGCGGCGCGCGCATGGCCCACAGCGCCAGCCCCAGCGCCGCGCCCAGGCCGGCCAGCAGCGCCGCCTTGTGGGCCAGCGGCCAGTCGAGCGCGTAATAAAAGCCCGACAGCTGCGCCAGCAGGCCGCCAGTGCCAGCCCCAGCATCAGCCGCCGCCCGGTGCCCAGCGCCAGCGTACCGACCAGCGCCACCACGCCGATGTGCGGCACCACCAGGCAGCCCACCAACAGCACCGAATACAACAGCGCCAGCAGCACCAGCTCGCGCGCCGGCAAGCGTTCGCGCAGGTGCCAGTGGCGCAGCAGCCAGATCGCCGCGCCTAGCACCAACGCGATCTGCAGCAGCTGCGGCCAGCCCGGATCGAAGATGCGTGCCAGCCCGGCCGTGGGCACGTCAGCCGAGCCCGCCGGCCCGCCGCGCAGCATGCCCAGCAACCAGAAGTGGCGCGTGGCGCCATACGCCACCGCGAGCAGCAGCGCCACGCCGGCGCCATCGGCCAGCGCATGCAGCGCACCGGCCCATGGGCGGCCCGACACGCGCGGTTCGCGCGCCACCCACAGCGCCCAGCCCAGCGCCAGCAGCGCGGCGTTGATGACCATCGGGAAGGCGCTGAAGCGCCACTCCCACCGCGCCCAGTCGTTGGCGGCGTGGCCCGCGCCCAGCGGCCACAGCACCACCGCCAGCGCCACGCCGGCAACCAGAAAGCCCAGCACGCGCTGCACCCAGGCGACGCGGGTCGACAGCGCCGTCCCCAGCAGCACCAGCAGGATGGTCAGCAACTGCGGGTTGTGCAGCGCGCCCTCGAAGCCGATCGCCAGCAGGGCCAGCCCCGCCAGCAAGGCACTGAACGCCAGTTGCGTGACGAACATCGCAGGCCGCGCGCGCAGCGACAGCGCGGCGCCGCCGATCAGCACCGCTGCCATGACGAACGCGCCCGGCGGCTGAAAGAAGAAGCGGCTGGCCAGCAGACCCAGGAAGCCCATGAACGGCAGCACCACCAGTTGCGCACCGATGAAGCTGAGCACGGTGATGATCCATGAAGGCCCGGCCTCGTCCTGCCAGGCCGCACGGGCTTCAGGTGGCAGCAGACCCTCAGCCTGCGCGCGTTCGATAAGACGGCGCTCGGTCATTGCGGCGGCGCTCATGCCTGGCCCTCCTCGCGCTGCAGGCGGTACAGCCAGGTGCCGCTGGTGCCCACGCACACGGCGGCGATCAGCGTCAGCAGCAGCGTCACGCCAGCGCTGTCGCCGCGCGCGCCGTCCAGCAGCAGGCGCGCGAAGCCGCCCACCACCACCACGTTCAGCGCCAGAACCGACAGACCCAGCACCACGAAGTCGCGCGGCCGCAGCGCCCACGCCAGCGCCGCTGCACCCAGCACCAGCAGACCGTTGAAGAAGTACTGCCAGAGCTGGTCGCGCATGAGCAGGCCGAAGACGGCATAGGCACACCAGGCGCCCAGCGCCATCAACGCCGCCAGCCGCCAGCTGAGTGGCGCCGTGGCAGCGCCTTCGCGCAGCAGACGCAAGCGCGGCAAGGCCAGCGGCAGCAGGAACACCGCCACCCACAGCACGGGCGTGAGCAGACTGCGCGACGAACGGCCGCCCAGCAGCGTCTGCAAGGGGCTGAACAGCGCATCGCCCGACCACAGCGCCAGCGCCAGGCCGGTGATCAGCAGCCACACAGCCCAGAACGCATCGCGCCGCACGGCCAGCGCCCACACCAGCGCCAGCGCGGCAGGTGGCGAACAGCTGCCAGGCATCGGCGCCTGTCTGGTAGGTCTGGCCCACGAAGGCCAGCAAGCCACCCAGCGCCAGCGTGGCCAGCAGCAACAGCGCCGTGCGCCCGCGCGGCCACAGCAGCGCAGCCCCCGCGCTGGCCAGCACGGCGCCTTCCAGCAGGTGCAGCTTGAAGGCGCGCGTCTGTTCCTGCCAGTTGGCCGCCACCCAGAAGATCAGGCCCGCCCCCAGCAGCATCGCTGCCAGCACGGCCAGGCCGCGGTGTAGGTGCGTTGCCAGCGCATCGGGTCGCCGGTGCAGGCCGGAAAGCGCCCACAGCCGCTGCGTGCGGCCGTCATCCAGCGCGAAGCGCCGGGCCAGTTGGTGAATCAGGGCGTGCATGCCATCTCCTCGGTACAGACGCGCGGATTGTGGCCGCGAGGTGCTGCGGGAGCGGTGTGCACGTGTGCCCGGGAGCGTGTGGCGATACCACAGGGCGCGCCGGCCGGCACGCCCAGCGCCCATGAGGTCAGATCAGCTTGACCAGTTGCTTGCCGAAGTTCTTGCCCTTGAGCAGGCCAAGGAAAGCCTCGGGCGCGCTCTCGATGCCCTGCGCCACGGTTTCGCGCGGCTTCAGCTTGCCCTGCGCGACCAGCGTGCCGAGTTCCTGCAGCGCCTGCGGCACAGCTCCATGTGCTCGCTGACGATGAAGCCCTCGATCTTCAGGCGGTTGACCAGGATCAGCGCCGGGTTCTGCAGCGGCAGCGGTGCGCCATCGTAGCCGGCGATCATGCCGCACACGGCCACGCGCGCGAAGGCGTTGGTGCGCAGCAGCACGGCGTCGAGGATGTAGCCGCCCACGTTCTCGAAGTAGCCGTCGATGCCGTTCGGGCAGGCTTCCTTCAGTGCCTTGGCCATGGTTTTGACGTCGGGGTGCTGGCGGTAGTCGATGCAGGCGTCGAAGCCGAGTTCATCGACCGCGTAGGCGCACTTCTCCGGCCCGCCCGCGATGCCGACCACGCGGCAGCCGCGCGCCTTGGCCAGCGCGGCGTAGGCACTGCCCACGGCACCTGAGGCGGCGCTGACCACCACGGTCTCGCCTTCCTTGGGCGCGATGATCTGCGTCAGGCCGTACCAGGCGGTCACGCCTGGCATGCCCACGGCGCCCAGGTAGTACGACAGCGGCACGTGCGTGGTATCGACCTTGCGCAGCATGCCCGGCGCGTTGCCGTCGACCACGCTGTATTCTTGCCAGCCGCCCATGCCGACGACCTGATCGCCGGTCTTGAACTTCGGGTGCTTCGATTCGACGACCTCGCCCACCGTGCCGCCGATCATCACTTCGCCCAACGGCTGCGGCTGGGCGTAGCTCTTGCTCTCGTTCATGCGGCCGCGCATGTAGGGGTCAAGGCTCAGGTAGTGGTGGCGCACCAGCACTTCGCCCTCTTTCAGCGCGGGCGTGTCGGTGGTGACGAGCTTGAAGTTGCCGGCGACGGCTTCGCCCTCGGGGCGGTTGTCGAGCAGGATCTGGCGGTTGCTGGGCATGGAATCTCCTTTGCTTTCAGTTTGATAGCTGCCAGCGCTTGCTGCATAAGCGCTGCAGGCCGATTTGGCTTGAAAAATCAGTCGGTGGGCAACGGCCCCTTGGTGTGGTCGGGCCGCTCGGCCGGCGGCACGTATTTGAAGGTGCCGGTGGCGTGCGCGCACAGCTGGCCGCTGGCGTCGAACACCGAGCCTTCGACAAAGGCCATGCTGCGCGTGCGGTGCATCAGCCGGCCCTGGCCGACCAGCGGTTCGCCGTTCTTCGACGCCGGCGCCGGCCGCATGAAGCTGGTTTTCATCTCGATGGTGACCACGCCCATGCCCGGCTGCACGCTGCGCCGCCGTGGCCATGATGACGTCGAGAAAGGTCATCACCGCCCCGCCATGCGTGACGCCGAACGAGTTGCAATGCTCGGGCCGGGGGCGTAGTGCATGACGGATTCACCGCCCTCGAACTTCTCCAGCGTGAAGCCGAGTTCGATGACGAAGGGGATGACGGCGCCGAAGTCGAGGCTCATGGTGTTTGGCGGTGAGGTCGTTGCCCCTCTCCCGCTGGCGGGAGAGGGTTGGGGTGAGGGTCAGACAGGTCCATGGCACACAGGCCATTGATCGGGAAGGGACTGCTGCCCCCTCACCCCTGCCCTCTCCCCGAGGGGAGAGGGAGATATACCGGCGCACCCACATCAACCTCATCCCCCGGTCACCACGCTCACCCCGCCATCTACCGCCAGCCACTGGCCGGTGATGTGCTTGCCGGCGTCGCTGGCGTACAGCAGCGTGATGCCCTTCAGGTCCTCGTCGTCGCCCAGGCGGCGCAGTGGCGCGTTGGCAATCAGCTTGTCGACGCCCAGGTTCTCCAGCGTGCCGCGCGTCATCTTGCTGGGGAAGAAGCCGGGGCAGATGGCATTGACGGTGATGCCGTACTTGCCCCACTCGCAGGCCAGCGCGCGCGTGAAGTTGACGACCGCGCCCTTCGAGGTGTTGTAGGCGATGGTCTGCATCTCGGGCGGGTTGCCGCCCAGGCCGGCGATGCTGGCCAGGTTGATGATGCGACCGGACTTGCGGCCGATCATCGATTTCTTCGCGATGCGCTGGCTCAGGATGAAGTAGCCGCGCACGTTGAGGTTCATCACCTTGTCCCAGGCTTCCAGCGGGTGGTCTTCGGCCGGCGCGCCCCAGGCGGCGCCCGCGTTGTTCACCAGAATGTCGATGTCGCCCATGCGCTCCAGCGTCTCGTCGGCCAGGCGGTGGATGTCGGCCTCGATGGCGCAGTCGGCGGCGATCCAGCGCGCGTCGATGCCGGCGGCTTGCAGATCGGCCACGGCTTCTTCCAGATCACTCGCCTTGCGCGAGCTGAGCATGATGCGCGCGCCCGCCTCGCCCAGCGCATGCGCCATCTGCAGGCCCAGGCCGCGCGAGCCGCCGGTGACGAGGGCGGTCTTGCCCTTGAGATCGAAGAGTTGCTGGATGGTGCGGGTCATGGGCTTCCTCGGGTATCGGTGTTCAGAACGCTGCCTCGGGCATGCTGGCACAGGTCATGTCGCGGCTTTCCACCACGCGCAGCCAGGCGTCAATCTTGGGCAATTCGTAATGATAGAAATAGGTCGTTGCGCCCGCCACGCCTGCGCGGTGCGCTTCGTCTTTGAAGCGCCTGCGGCCAGCGACAGCTCCAGCCAGATCCACGCCAGCACGACGTGACCGAAGGCCTGCATGTAGGGCACGGCGTTGGCCAGCGCCTCGGTGGGTTCGCCGGTAGCCCAGGCGGCTTTCGTCGCCGCGCCCACGCGCGCCAGGGCCTGCGCCAGGGCGTCGGCGTGCGCCGACAGCGCGGGCTGCGGCCTGGCCCTGGCGATGGTGGCCTGGATGCGCGCGGCCAGCAGTTGCAGGCCCTTGCCCTCCATCAGCACCTTGCGGCCCAG
The DNA here is from genome assembly GCF_013423955.1 of Ottowia beijingensis. Lineage (GTDB taxonomy): Bacteria > Pseudomonadota > Gammaproteobacteria > Burkholderiales > Burkholderiaceae_C > Ottowia > Ottowia beijingensis. The sequence goes on from NZ_JACCKX010000003.1 coordinate 106,215, forward strand.
CAGGTCCATGCCCTGGATGCCGTGCGTGCCTTCGTGGATCATGTTCAGGCGGTTGTCGCGCCAGTACTGCTCGACGGAGAAGTCGCGCGTGTAGCCGTAGCCGCCGTGGATCTGAATGGCGAGCGAGTTGGCCTCCAGACAGTTCTCGCTCGGCCAGCTCTTGGCGATGGGGTCAACACTTCCAGCAGCAGGCGGGCCTCGTCGGCCTGGGCGGCATCGCCGGTGTGCTGCTCGTCGACCAGCTTGGCGCAGTACAGCAGCAGCGCCAGCGCGCCTTCGCAATAGCTCTTCTGGATCAGCAGCATGCGCTTGATGTCGGCATGCTCGATCAGGCGCACCGGTGGCTGGCTCGGGTCCTTGCCGGCAGGGCCACGGGGCGGCCCTGGGTGCGCGTCTTGGCGTAGTCCAGCGAGGCCTCGTAGCCCGCCAGGCCCAGCATGGTCGCCGCCATGCCGATGGCGATGCGCGCCTCGTTCATCATGTGGAACATGCAGCGCAGGCCCTGGTGCGGCTGGCCGACGAGGTAGCCCACGGCTCCGCTTCGCCATCGACCTTGAACTGGCCTTCGCCGAAGTTCAGCAGCGTGTTGGTGGTGCCACGCCAGCCCAGCTTGTGGTTCAGGCCGGCCAGCGCCACATCGTTGCGCACGCCGGTCAAGTTGCCCTCGGTGTCGACCAGCTTCTTCGGCACGATGAACAGCGAGATGCCCTTCACGCCCGGAATCAGCTTGCCGTCCGGCCCCGGGATCTTGGCCAGCACGAGGTGCACGATGTTCTCGGTCAGCTCGTGCTCGCCCGAGGAGATCCACATCTTGTTGCCGCGCAGGCGGTAGCGCGGGCCGAGCGGATCGTCCTGATCTTCCAGCGTGGCGCGCGTGGTGATGTCGCTCAAGGACGAGCCGGCCTGCGGCTCGCTCAAACACATGGTGCCGGCCCAGCGGCCGTTGAATTCGTTGGCGGCGAACACCTGCTTCTGCAACTCGGTGCCGTGCACCATCAGCAGGTTGGCGTTGCCCACCGTGAGCAGGTTGGAGCCGATGCTGATCGACGCCTTGCCGAAGAAGGCGTTGGCGGCCGCTTCGATGACGTACGGCAATTGCATGCCGCCGTGCTCGTAATCCTGCGCGGCGGCCAGCATGCCGGATTCGGCATAGGCGGCGCGAGCGTCGTGCGTGGCCTGCGGCAGCGCGCAGCAGGCTGCCATCGGGCTCGGTCACCGTGCGCGGCTCTTCGGTATCGACCAGGCGGTTGAACGGCGCGTACTTCTCGCGCGCGATGCGCTCGCAGGTTTCCATCACCGCGTCGAAGGTCTCGCGCGAATGTTCGGCAAAGCGCGGGCGCTGCGTGAGCGTCGGCGCGTCGAGCCAGTCGTAAAGCAGAAAGTCGAGGGTCTGGCGCAGGTTCATCGTCTACCGGTTTTGAGAACAACAGCCGAACAGCCAAACAGCCGGACGCAGAGGACGCCAAGGTTTCGCAGAGAACGCAGAAAAAACCACTTCCAGATGGGGTGGGAAACCAAAGGCGTTCGTAGGACTCTTCGGTTTTCTCTGCGTCCTCTGCGAGCGCCCTCTGCGTCCGGCTGTTGGGTGGTTAGATCACAGCACTTCGAAGATGCCCGCAGCGCCCATGCCGCCGCCGATGCACATCGTCACGGCAACCTTCTTGGCGCCGCGGCGCTTGCCTTCGATGAGCGCGTGGCCCGTCAGGCGCTGACCGCTCACGCCGTAGGGGTGGCCCAGGGCGATGGCGCCGCCGTTCACGTTCAGCTTGTCGGCCGGGATGCCCAGCTTGTCGCGGCAGTACAGCACCTGCACGGCGAAGGCTTCGTTCAGCTCCCACAGGTCGATGTCGTTGACCGTGAGGCCCAGCTTCTTGAGCACCTTGGGCACGGCGAACACCGGGCCGATGCCCATCTCGTCGGGCTCGCAGCCGGCGACAGCGAAGCCGAGGAAGCGGCCCAGCGGCATCAGGCCCTTCTTGCTGGCGTACTCCTCGCTCACCAGCACGCAGGCGCCCGCGCCGTCGCTGAACTGGCTGGCGTTGCCGGCGCTGATGACGCCACCGGGCAGCGCCGAACGGATGCCGGCGATGCCTTCCTTGGTGGTGCCTTCGCGCGTGCCCTCGTCCTTGCTCACCGTCACTTCCTTGGTGCGCAGGCCCATCACCGGGTCGGCCACGCCGGCGGTGACGGTGATGGGGGCGATCTCGTCGTCGAACTTGCCGGCGGCCTGCGCGGCGCAGGCCTTCTGCTGGCTGGCGGCGCCGTATTCGTCCATGGCGTCGCGGCCGATGTTGTAGCGCTTGGCCACCTGCTCGGCGGTCTGCAGCATGCTCCAGTAGATCTCGGGCTTCTTGGCCACCAGGTTCGGGTCCTGGATCATGTGCAGGTTCATCTCCTGCTGCACGCACGAGATGCTTTCGACACCGCCGGCCACGAACACATCGGCCTCGCCGGCGATGATGCGCTGCGCGGCCAGCGCGATGGTCTGCAGGCCCGACGAGCAGAAGCGGTTCACCGTCATGCCCGAGGTGGTGATGGGGCAGTCGGCCATCAGCGCGATCTGGCGCGCGATGTTCATGCCGGTGGCGCCTTCCGGGTTGGCGCAGCCCATGATGACGTCGTCCACCTCGGCGGCGTCGATGCCGGCGCGCTGGATGGCGTGCTTGACGGCATGGCCGCCCAGCGTGGCGCCATGGGTCATGTTGAAGGAACCCTTCCAGCTCTTGGCAAGGGGCGTGCGGGCGGTGGAAACGATAACGGCCGAGGTCATTGCAATACTCCTGTATTTATAGCTGCTTGCGCTTGTGTATCAATGGCTGAAGCCGTATTTAGTTGAAAGTCTTGCCTTCGGCGACCAGCTTGGCCAGCAACGGCGCGGGTTGCCAGAACTTGGCGTCGTCGTTGGGGTTGCGGGCAAAGCGCTTCATGCTTTCGGCCACGTTGAACAGGCCCATCTGGTCGGCGTACTTCATGGGGCCGCCGCGCAGATCGGGAAGCCGTACCCCGTCAGGTACACCATGTCGAGGTCGCTGGCCTTGCTGGCGATGCCGTCCTCGACGATGCGCGCGCCTTCGTTGACGAGTGAATACACCAGGCGCTCGACGATCTCCTGATCGCTGATCTTGCGCGGCGTGATGCCCTGATCCTTGCGGTGCTTCTCGACCATCTCCTCGACCAGCTTGGACGGGATGGCGTCGCGCTTGCCGGGCTGGTAGTCGTACCAGCCGGCGCCGGTCTTCTGGCCGTAGCGGCCCATCTCGCACAGCAGGTCGGCGGTCTTGCTGTACTTCATGTCGGGCTTCTCGACATAGCGGCGCTTGCGGATGGCCCAGCCGATGTCGTTGCCGGCCAGGTCGCCCATGCGGAACGGGCCCATGGCGAAGCCGAACTTCTCGATCGCCTTGTCGACCTGTTGCGGCGTGGCGCCCTCCTCCAGCAAAAAGCCGGCCTGACGGCTGTACTGCTCGATCATGCGGTTGCGCCGATGAAGCAAATCGTTTCCCCGAAACGGCGATCTTCCTGATCTTCTTGGCAATGGCCATCACGGTGGCC
>NZ_JACCKX010000004.1 GCF_013423955.1 Ottowia beijingensis
CGTCGTCGATATCGGCCTCAATGGTGGCGTCCGACTGCAGCGTGGCGCAGCAGGCGAGGTCTTGCCGTCGTCGCGCTCCATCTCCAGCAGCGCAAAGGGGTTGGCGGCACCGTGGTCCACCTCGCCGTCGGATACCTGCACCTTGCAGGTGCCGCACAGGCCGTGGCCGCAGGCGTGGGGAATGTAGATGCCCTGGCGCAACGCGGCGGTCGAGCAGGGTCTGGCCCTCTTCGACGTCGATCGTTGCGCCCAAGGGCTCGATGGTCAGTTGGTAGGTCATGGCATGGACGCGGGGCCCGGGGTAGCCCCGGGCTTCCTCACCGAATGGGACTTAGCTGCACGTACCCTGGATGCCGGTCAGGCCCGGGGTGCGAAAACGGATCGCGTCCTTGTGCTGAAGGCCATTGGCCTGCAGCGACTTGGCCGGATCGGGCGTCCACGGCTGGCCGGACTTGAACCACTCGACCTGGGACCAGTCGATCTTGGCAAAGTCAGGGTGCTCGCCGTACACGCCGGGCAGCACGCCCTGGGCCAGCGCGCCGAACAGGGTATCCGGCGGCAACGGCAGGCAGACCGGTGATGCAAACATCAGGTGATCCTCCCAGCCGATGTAGAGCAGCGGTGCGGGAAGTTCTCGCGCCGGTCGCGGGCGGGAAAGTCGTAGGGTTTGACAGCAACGACGCTCATGCCTTGTCTCCTTGAACAGCATCACCACGCCAGGCGGCAAAGTTCTTCTGGTCTTCCGAGCCTTCAAAGTCGAGGTTGTCGGCCCACCTTCAGGTCGTAGTAGTCCATCACGGCAGCCATCGGGTCAAAGCCCTCCACCGTCGGGTCGGTGCCCTCGGGGAAGCAGTTGCCCTGGTAAATCTGGTGCACGGGCAGCCAGGCTTGCGAATATTTCTCGGGCTCGTCGTCAAAAATTTCTTTGCAACCGTCGCTGCAGAAGTGGTACTTGTCGCCGTGGTAGTCGGACTCGCGGTAGCAGATCTTGGTCGGATCGCCGGGCTCGGTAAAGAACATGGGGACCTGGCAGATGGTGCACAGCATGGGCAGCGTCTTGTTGTAAACGCTTGCCCTGTTGCTGCTGCGCGTGGAAATGCTCGAAGCGCGGCCGGTAGTACTTGTCGAAGGTGTCGGGGTACTTTTCGCTCAGCCACTGCATCTCGTCTTCCTTGGGAATCCAGGTGTGGAAGGGCGCAGCAGCCGCATAGTTGTAGAAGGTATTCCAGGCCTGGTGGCTGATGTGGTCTTTGCCGGCGCACGCCTCCTTCCAGCCCTTGGGTTCGCGGATGCCATAGCGGGCCAGATCGCGGAACAGCGCGCCACCGTTTTCCTCGGCGTACATCTCCCAGGCCTCCTTCCAGCTCATCACGCGCTTGGGCAACATGTAGTCCTGCATCATGGCCACGATGGTCAGCAGGCGGTAGCCGCGCCAGAGCCACTTGTCGATCCACTTCTGCACGATCGGCACGTTGGCCGGGTCCTGCTCGAGCATGAACTTGATGCACTCGATGCCCAGGGTCATGTGACGCGATTCGTCGGACTGGGCCGAGAAGCCAAACGTCACGGTGCTCATGTCGCCGTTGTGGGCGGCGCCGGACATGAAGGGCACGAACACCAGGTTGGTCAGCACGTACTCGAACGAGAAGCTCACGGCGGTGAGAACTCGAACGGCCCTGCGGTGGAGGCGTCTTCAAAAAACGACTTGGGCACGGACAGGTACCACACACGGTCAAACATGTGGGGTGCCTGGTGCAGGCCATTGAAATACTTGTTGTAGTGCGACAGGGCGTGGGTTTCGGTCTGGCAGTGGCGCAGCTCGTCAATGGACTGCATCTGCGCGGCAACGCGGGCACCGGCACCGGTGAAGTGGCGGCCCACATGGGCAAAGCCGCGGTGCGCGAGGTACTCTATCGGGGTCACGGCCTGGAAGAAGATCTTGATCGCATTCACATAGCGCGCATCCGAAATACCCAGCTGGCCATTGTTCTGCGCAAAGGCCTCGATCACGGCATAGAGCTTCTTTTCCTTCTCGCCCTGGTATTTCCAGTAGGCGTCCATGGTCAGGCGAAACGGGTCTTCCCATTTATCCCAGTCGTGGATCTTGATGCCTTCGTATTTGTCGAACGGGAACACCTTGTCCATCGGTTGGTAGGTAGTGTCCCAGGCCAGATCGCGCGTCATGGCGATGTGGCGTTCTTTCAGGCCGAGCTTCTTTTTGGTAACGGGTGCGTCCATGGTGTTATCTCCTGGTGGTTGCGGCAATAAATCGGGGGTGGCGGCTGCTTTAGCGCAGCCAGCTCAACGACAACTCGTCGTCGTCTTCATTGATGTAGCCTGAGATCGTGACCAGATTGACGTGAATCTGTTGCAGGTCAAAACGCTGGCCGGTTTGCTCTTCGATGCTCTCGCGGCGCACTACCAAGCGGCCGGGGCGTCGATCTTGACCAAACCGGGCGAATGCACGGCAGTGGCTTCGGGGTTGTCGGCCAAGATGGCATCGACAATCGGGCGCGATTCTTCGTTGTCTTGGAAGGCAATGAAAACTTTAGAAACGGGTTCGGTCATCACAAACTTTCTCAGAGGGTTAGACCGGCCTTGCGGGCGCGGGTGTTGAGGGTTTCGCGCACGGCCAGCAGGGCTTCGGCACCGGCAGCGCCCAAGGCCATCTCTGCCACCGGCGCCAGCGCGGCCTGCGCACTGTCGGCATAGGTCTTGAACCAGCCGGTAATCAGCGCGCGGTTGTCGTCCGATGCGGCGGCGGCCACTTTGATGACCGCGTCCACCCAGCGTGCGCTCTCGTCATGCCATTCGGGCATGAAGGCCGTGAGCATGGCCACCGCCGTACCGCCCTGCACCGCAAGGTGGTCGTCCACGAAATGCGTGTAGATCAGCGGGTACAGCAGACCGTCGAGCGCCAGGTTCTGCGCCACAAACAGCTCGAACGGGTCGTTGACGACCAGCGTGTCCTCCACCAGCTTGCGCAGTCCTGCCAGCGCGGGTCCTGCAGCCAGTCGTTCTTGCCGGCTTCCAGTGCGCCGGGCTCCCCAGCGCCAGGCCCAGGCGGGTCAGGTACTGGGCCACGCCTAGCTGGTCCATGGCGTGCATCATGGCCGGGGCGGTAAAGGCCGTTCCATAGCCGCGTGCACACACCTGGCAATTGTTCATGTTGGCGCCCCAGGCCGCGTGGCGCAGCGGCATGAGCACCTCGCAGGCTGCGGCGCGCTGCGCGTCGGGAATCTTGTCGATCAGGCCGCGCGACTCGACAAACTGGTAGTTGGCCTCCATCGCCTCTTGCTGGCGCGCACGCGCCATGGTCCAGTTGGCGTAGTAATACTGGCGCGGGTCGCGCAGGGCATCCCAGTCAGCCAGTTTGACGGCCGTGCGGCCAGCATCAAACAGCTCGAATTCGGGCTCCCAGGTCGGGCGGTAATGGAAGTTCGCGGCGTTCTGAATGCCCAGCGTGGCTTCAAGGTAGCGCGACGCGGGCTTGTCGCCCGTGTAGGCCGCCACGCGGGCGAAGGTGTTGCGCAGCGGCTGAATTTCGCGCGCCTGCAAGTCGATGTTCATGGGGCTTATCTCCTGGTCGTGGTTGTTGGGGCAGGGCTCAGTCATCCAGGTGGCGCACGCGGTGCGCCGCGCAAAGGCATCGAATGCCGGTTCAGGGAGCATCAGCTCCACCGACAGCTCGGGCCATCCGATCGAGAAAGCAAACTCGACAAAGCCGTTGTCGCGGCGGCCCAGCACGCGCACAAACCGCTGCGACAGATCGCAGACGGGTTGCGGGGTGGCAGATGCGTCGGTGGCAATGGCGGTGTGGGTCATGACGGTCTCCTTTTCGGTTTTGCGCCATCTGTTTTGCACGGGCCATGCCAATGCTGGCGTTTTGCGCGCAAATATCGATAAATCCAGGGTTAATCCTAGCAAATCGCGTCAAAGAGGCCCGCCCGCAGGTTGGTAGCCGCCGGCTGCGGCACCGCGGACAGCCCGGAGCCGCGATTGCTGCACAGCAGCATGATGTTTTGATGAGACCCAGGGGTCAGCCAGTTCATGAAATGATGAAAAACCTCCCCGGGTCGATCCCGATGGACGACCACCCGCTGTTTATCGATACTTTTTCATGCCAGCCACCACCCTGCCCCCTACCCGTCCGACGCCGACTTGCGCCGGCTGGTGCACTTCTCGCCCGTCGATGGGCGCATCTGGCTGGCTGATCAGCGCATGCTGCTGGTACATGCGGCGGCCTTTCAGGCGTTGCGGCGCGAGCTGGTGGCCAGCCTGGGGCCGGAGCACGCCCGCCGCTTGCTGATGCGTGCGGGCTACGCATCGGGCGAGCGCGATGCGCTGCTGGCGCGCCAGGTGCGGCCGGGCGCATCGCTGTTCGACGCCTTTGCCGTAGGGCCGCAGCTGCACATGCTGGAAGGCGCTGTGCGCGTGCAGCCGAAGGTGTTCGAGCTGGACGAGGCGGCAAGCCACTTTCACGGCATCTTTCAGTGGGATCACAGCTGGGAGGCCGAGGTGCACCAGCGCGCCTGGGGCCCGCAAGGTGCGCCCGTGTGCTGGATGCTGCTGGGCTATGCCTCGGGCTACACCAGCGCGTTCTTTCGCCGCCCGGCCCTTTTCAAGGAAGTGCAGTGCACTGCCTGCGGCCACCCGCACTGCCTGATCGAGGGCCGCTTTGAGCACGAATGGCCCGACGGCGAGCAACTGGCGCGCGACTACGACCCCGACTCCATGCTGGTGCGCCTGGGCGAGCTGCAGTCGCAGGCGGATGCGCTACGCACCCAGCTACAGCCCGCGGACGACCAGGGCCCGCTGCTGGGACGCTCGCGCGCCTTCAACGACACCGTGGAGCTGCTGCGCAAGGCCGCGCCCACGCAGGTCACCGTGCTGCTGACCGGCGAGACCGGCGTGGGCAAAGAGCGCTTTGCGCGCGCGCTGCACGCCATGGGCCCGCGCGCCGACAAGCCCTTCGTGGCCGTCAACTGCGCGGCGCTGCCCGCCGATTTGATCGAAAGCGAGCTCTTCGGCGCCGAAAAAGCGCCTACACCGGCGCCACCGCCGCGCGCGTGGGCCGCTGAGCGCGCGCACGGCGGCACCTTGCTGCTGGACGAGCTGGGCGAGCTGCCGCTACCCGCGCAGGCCAAGCTGCTGCGCGTGCTGCAGCAGGGCGAAGTGGAGCGCCTGGGCGGCACGCAGCCGCGCAAGGTGGACGTGCGCGTGATTGCCGCCACCAACGTCGATCTGGAAAAAGCCGTGGAGGAAGGGCGCTTTCGGCGCGACCTGCTCTACCGCCTGAACGTCTATCCCATCCGCATACCGGCGCTGCGCGAGCGCGCGGACGACATCGAACTGCTGGCCATGCACCTGCTGCAGCGCTACGCCGCCCTGCACGGCAAGCGCCTGGCGGGCTTCACTGACCTGGCCATGACCGCCATGCGCCAGCACGCCTGGCCCGGCAACGTGCGCGAGCTGGAAAACCTGGTCGAGCGCGGCGTGATCCTGGCGCCCAACGACGACCTGGTGGACGCCGCCATGCTTTCCCCGCCTCCGCCACGCCCGCGGCGCACACCGTGAACGCCGTCGGCGCGCTGGAGCGAGGCGCACTGCCAGCAAAGCGCCAGTCTGTACGACACCCTGCAAGCCAGCGGCCTGACGCTGGACGCGCTCGAACGCGCTGATCCGCGAGGCCGTGGCGCGCGCAGGCGGCAACCTGGCCGCGGCGGCGCGCGCGCTGGGCCTGACGCGCCCGCAGCTGAGCTACCGCCTGTCGCGCCTGCAAGAGCGGCCGCTGGCGGCTTCGTGAGGCGCACACCAGCCCCGCATTGCCATGGCCAAACGCAGCTTTCACCCTTTGATTGCGCTGGCTGGCGGCCACGCCGCCGCCGATGCCAGCCTGCACGGCGCACCCTCGCGCACGCTGATCGAGCAAACCTACGCCACGCTGCGCAGCGACATCGTCGAGGGCCGCCTTGCGCCCGGCAGCAAGCTGCGCATCGAGCACCTGCGCACCCAGTACGAGGTGGGCGCGGGCACGCTGCGCGAGGCGCTCACGCGGCTGGTGAGCGACGCGCTGGTGACCGTGGAGGGGCAGCGCGGCTTTCGCGTGGCGCCCATCGCGCTGCAAGAGCTGGAAGACATCACCACGCTGCGCGTGCACATCGAGACCGACGCGCTGCGCCAGTCCATTCGCGCCGGTGATGCACAGTGGCGCGAAGCGCTTGCCGAGGCCTATGCGGCCATCTCGGCCGAAGAGCAGCCCATCGCGCCGCACCGCCGCCGCCAGTGGGAGCTGCTGAACGTGCGCTTTCATGAGGCGCTGCTGGCGGGCCACACCTCGCCCTGGACGGTGCGGGTGTTGCGCCTGCTGTCGCGCCACAGCGAGCGCTACCGCTTCTGCGCCATGGGCCTGCCGGGTGGTGTGCGCGATGTGCACGCCGAGCACACCGAAATCTTCGCGCTGGCCATGTCAGGCCAGGACGCCCGCGCCGCGCTGGCGCTGGAGGCACATCCGCGCCACGCCCGATTTGCTGATCCGCGCCCTGCGCGAAGGCCGCGCCTTTTGCCGGGCTGCGCACCGCCGCAGCTTCAAGCCAAATCAGCCACCAGCGCTTGACTGACAAGCGCCAACAGCTATCAATAAAGAAGCAAATCAACCACCCCGCGCCGCCTGGTACAGCCCCTGCACCTTGGGCACGTTGCCCTCCAGCTCGCGGATGCGGTCTGGCCCCGAGGGGTGGGTGGACAAGAACGCGACGCCGTTGTTGCCCGTGGCCGCGCCCATCTTGCGCCACAGGCTGACGGCGGCCTGCGGGTTGTAGGCGGCGCGGGCGGCCAGCTCCAGGCCGACCAGGTCGGCCTCGGTCTCGTCGGAGCGGCTGAACTTGAGCGTGAGCAGCTGCGTGCCCAGGTTGGCCGCCACGTTGCCCAGCTCGCCCAGGCCCAGCAGCTGCGCGCCCAGCGACAGGCCAATGCTGGTGGCCTGGCTTTTGGCCACGCGCGAGCGGGCGTGCTCGCGCAGCGCGTGGGCCATTTCGTGGCCCATGATCATGGCGGCCTCGTCGCCGGTCAGCGAGCTGGTCCAGGATGCCCGTGTAGAACGCAATCTTGCCGCCCGGCATGCAAAAGGCGTTGATCTGGCGGCTAGCGATCAGGTTGATCTCCCAGCGCCACTGGGCCGCGCGGCTGTTCCACTGCGCGGCGTGGGGAATGAGGCGGCGGGCAATACCGCGCAGCGCCACCAGCTGCGGGTGGTTGTCCGGCGCCAGTGCGCGTTTGGCCTTGGCCTGCGCCAGCAGCTGGTTGTATTGCTGCACGGCGGATTCTTCCAGCGTCTCGGCGGGCACCAGCATGCGCATGCCCGATGCGCTGCCCACATCCACCTGCGCCGCCGCCGGCAGCGCCGCCGCCCCAGCCGCCGCCAGCACAAAGGCGCGGCGCGCCTGCCAGATTCCGCCGGACTGATCACCGCGCGCGACGCAGCACAGGCAGCCCGGCCAGGCGGACAACGAGGACAAGGGGTTGGGGGTGCGGATGGTCATGGGCGCGAGTCTAGGACAGACTGCACCCCGCCAATGCTGGCCGGCGGGTGTCATGGCGTCCTGCGCTGCGCGCTGCGCGCTGCGGTGCGGATAATCCCGCGATTGCACCCATCCCCCGCCCTTGCCCATGCCTGCCGAAACCGCCACCAACGCTCCCCCTGCTGCCGCTGCCCCCTCGCCGCTCCTGGCGCCAGGCCTGGCTTGTCTATCTGGAGCCCGCCAGCCTGCGCATGCTGGCCCTGGGCTTTGCGGCGGGGCTGCCGCTGTTGCTGGTGCTGGGCACGCTGTCTTTCAGGCTGCGCGAGGCGGGCATCGACCGCACCACCATCGGCTACCTGTCGTGGGTGGGGCTGGCCTATGCGTTCAAGTGGGTCTGGTCGCCGCTGGTGGACCGCCTGCCGCTGCCATTGCTCACACGCTGGCTGGGCCGGCGGCGCAGCTGGCTGCTGCTGGCGCAGGCGCTGGTGATGACCGGCCTGGTCGGCATGGCGCTGGCCGACCCGCGCGACGCCCTGGGGCCCATAGTGTGGTGCGCGCTGCTGGTGGCCTTTGGCTCTGCCACGCAGGACATTGCGCTGGACGCCTTCCGCATCGAATCCGCCGACGCCGACCACCAGGCCGCCCTGGCCGCCACCTACCAGACGGGCTACCGCCTGGCCATGATCTGGGCCGGCGCGGGCGTGCTGTGGGTGGCCGCGCGCGCTGAAGTGGCCGGCCTGGCGGGCTACCAGGCCGGCGCCTGGACCACGGCCTACTTGGTGATGGCGGCATCCATGCTGCTGGGCGTGGTGACGGTACTGCTGTACGGATAGGAAATTCAACCGCATGAGGCCAAGTATGGCACGAGTTTTGGGCCTCGAAACACGTTCGGCCAAGGAAGGTTGAGCGCTCGCTTGCCGCTCAATGGCAAGAGCTTGGGAGGCAGTATGCATTTGGGCCTGGCGCGCGCGCAGCTGCTTCCCGCAGCGATGGATACCGCCGCTTCACTGGGTCACCAATTGACGCGCTGGTCTACCTCGTCGGGTTGAGCTGCCAGATCCCAATCCGGCTCGCCTTGCGCACCATCATCCACCGGCGCGTCGCAGCCCTCCCACAGCGGTGGCCCGCGTGCCGGGGTGATGTGCGGGGGCAGACTCCACCCCGATGTGGTTCAGGATGTGGCGGATTTCGGCGCTGTGCGTGATGAAGGCAATGATGCGCATTTGCCCCCGCAGTTCGGACACAGCAGTGGGAAGACCTCGTAGATGCGGGCAATCAGCACCGCCCATAGGTAGTGCGCTGGGCGTTTGGGAGGTGCTGCAGGTTCTGGTGTGGGTGTGGCCGCGTTGCCCGGCGCCGCCACCCCAGGTACGCCCACGCCCGCGCCAGATTGTGCAGTCTCGACCGTGGCTGGTTGCGCCGCAGCAGGCTGAGCCAGCGCCGTTACCGCCGCTCTCAGCGGCGAGTTTGGTGCCAGCACACCAAAGTAGCGGTGCCGGTGGGTGCGTGGCGGTGGCACCAGCGCGGCAATGCGGTCGATGAGCTCCAGCGGTGTGAGGTGCAGCTCATCTGCCTTGGCACCACGCTTGTCACTGGTGGGCTCGCTGCGCTGTTTGGCACAGCGGTACACCAGTTTGCTTCCCTCTTTGCGTAGGCGCTCCATGGAAAACGGTGGACGCGCGCAATAGCGCAGCAGCCGCTCCAGCGCAGCGCGGTCGTGGGCTTCGATGCAGACACCGGCGTCCACCGAGAAGCCGCTGTGTTTGTAGCCCAGCATGTCTTTGGCGTCACAGTTCTCCAGCAGGCCCCGAGCAACGAAGGCGCGCAGGATGCGTTTTTGCAGTGTGGTCTGCACTGGGGCCACGGTAGCCGCATCGATGCCGGTGGCCGCGTGAAAGATGACACCCGGCGATGAGATTCGAGGGTCGCATCAGCATCGCCCTCGCCCTCCACTTCCTCAAACACCCCGTCCACCACACAAACGTGGAAGTGGACGTGTTCATTGAGGCTGGAGCCGAATCGGTGAATGAAGGCGATGGCACCGATGTGCAGGCCTGCCTTGTCCATATGGGCCGCACCGGGGCTGTGGGTCTGCAGAGTTTGTGCGATCACCCGCAGAAAGATGCGCAGCACCATGCTCAGCACCGCTCCGTCGCGCTGCATGAAGTACCGAAGCCGCTTGGGAACCGACAGCACCCACTGGCGCACCGGCAGGCGGGGAGACGTGGTCGTTCAGGTGCGCTGCTGTCTCCACCATGCGCCGGGTGGTGCACGAGGGCAGACTCCCCGGCCTTTGCAGGAGAAGGCTACAAAGTAGTCGTGCCCACAGTCGCCGCAGCGAGCGCGGGCAAAGCCATGGGCAAAGATGCCGCACTCAAGATACTTGGCAAACGCTTTGCGCACGAAGGGCTTGGGGGTGTGGTGGTCGCCCTGGCCGTCGAACTGACCCGCGCTGGCCAGCTCTAGCCAGGTCTCGTAGTGCTCGGCTACCGTTTGGTAGAGCAGCGTGCGTTCGGGGTGGCGTGGGTTGTAGAGCTTGGGCTTGGAAGTGGCTGACATGAATACTGTACAAATGCAAGGGGTATCTATTTAGCTCCAGTAGCGCCGATGACGCAGTGTCGATGCGCCTGGCCGGGTGGCCGTGTAGGCCAGCTTGGATCCCTGGCGTGATCCGCCGCCCGGCCCTGCCGTGGTCGGCGGCGGCGTGCCGGGGTCAGCGGTAGCGACCGTCGTACGGATAGCGGTCGTACTGGTTCGCCACGCCGTCGCCGTCGTCGTCGAAGACCGGCGCGACGGCGACCGTGGACGACGACGTCGGCATAGGGCGCGGGCCCCTGCGCCAGCGGAATGTGGCGGCCGGCCGGGTCCACCTGGTAGCGCGTGCCGTTGGCGTCGGTGTACACGGTGCCCACGGGGAAGGCGGGCCGGTCGGGCGGCGTCGGGTCGTACGGGACGCCGAAGATCTGCGACAGCGTCTTTCCCACGCCATCGATCAGGTCGGCGTGCGCGAAGCCGCCGAACGCCATCGCGCTGGCGGCGACGGCAGACAAGATGAACTTCTTCATGAGCTGCTCCTGCGGATCCATTTCCGCTCTGGATCCATTGCACTGCAGCGCGCCGGGTGCGCAGCCGGTGCATGCAGCGGCGACCTGTGCGCCGCTTCCTGCGCGGCCGTAGGTGATGCCGGCTGTGCGGCGGCCTTCGGCGCCGCGGCAAGCCCGAGCGAAACAAAAGGGCTCCCACGCGGGAGCCCTCAGCCTCGATCAGCGATCGCTGCCGGTTACAGGCCCAGCCGCTGGATCGTCGCTGCCTTCGCCCGGCTGTCCTCGCGCAGCTTGCGCCCGAACGCTTCGGCCGGCTGGTACTCGACGACCTGGCCGGCCTTGGCGGCCCAGTCCACGTAGCCGGGCGACTTCACCGCGCGTTCGCAGGCGGCTTGCAGCTTGTCCAGCACGGCGGTCGGCGTCTTGGCCGGCGCCAGCAGGCCGCCGAAGCTCAGCTGCACCACCGGCACGCCCGACTCGGTCAGCGTGGGCACGGCCGGGAAATGCGGATGGCGCTGGTCCGAGTACACCGCCAGCAGCCGCAGCGTGCCGGCCTGCACCTGCGCGCGCACCGAACTGGCCAGCACCGCGCCGAAGCCCAGGCGGCCGCCCAGCAGGTCCTGCATCATCGGGCCGTCGCCCTTGTAGGCGACGTGGTTCAGCTGCACCTTGGCCGCGGCCTCGATGTCGGCGGTGCCCAGATGGGGGATCGAGCCGATGCCAGAGGTGCCGTAGCTCACCGCACCCGGCTCCTTGCGTGCACCCACCAGCACGTCGGCGATCGTCTTATACGGCGAGTTCGCCAGCACCGCGATCGCGAAGATGTTGTCGAAGACGTGGCACACGGGGAGAACGACTCCACGCCGTACTTGATCGTCTTGACGCGGTGCGGCTGGCTGGTGAGCGACACGGCGGGCGTGAACGCCAGCGCGTAGCCGTCGGCGCGCGCGCCGGCCACGAAGGCCAGGCCGATCGCGCCGGCCGCGCCGTCGCGGTTCATCACCGCCACCGGCGTGTTCAGCGCCTCGGAGAAGGCCTTGGCGAACGCGCGGGCGTTCTGGTCCAGGCCGCCGCCGGCGGCGAAGGGCACGTCACCTCGATCGGCCCCTGCGGAAAGTCCGAAGCCGACACCGCCGATGCGCCCAGGCCCAGGACAGCGGCGGCGAGGATGCGAGTGGTCTTGTTCATCTTCCGGTCTCCTCGTTGGTTCAGTCTTCGTCGACGATGGGGTTGCGCAGCACGCCGATGCGATCGACCTCGATCTCCACGACGTCGCCGGCCTTCATCCACACCGGGGGCTGGCGCCGCGCGCCCACGCCACCGGGGTGCCGGTGACGACCACGTCGCCGGCCTGCAGCGGCGATGGCCGAGACGTAGGCGATCTGCCGGGCGATGCTGTGGATCATCATCTCGGTGGTGGCGCGCTGCATCTCCTGGCCGTTGAGGCGGGTGACGAGCGTCATGCTGGTGCCGAAGGGGATCTCGTCGGCGGTGACCATCCAGGGGCCGAAGCCGCCGGTGCGCCAGAAGTTCTTGCCGGGCACCCACTGGGAGGTGTGGCGCTGCCAGTCGCGCACGCTGCCGTCGTTGTAGCAGGCGTAGCCGGCGATGTGGCGGGCCACGTCGGCCTCGGCGATGCGGCGGCCGCCCTTGCCGATGATCACGGCGATCTCGGCTTCGTAGTCCAGCTGGGTGGATTCGCGGGGCCGCACGATGGCCTGGCCGTGGCCCACCTGGGAGTCGGCCACGCGCAGGAAGAAGGTGGGCTGCTCGGTGACCTCGCGGTTGGTCTCCTGCACGTGCTCGTGGTAGTTCAGGCCGCAGCACCAGATCTTGCCGGGCTCGGGGATGACGGGCAGCAGGGTGACCGACTCCAGGGCGAAGTCGGGCTTGCGCTGCGCCACCGCGGCGCGCGCTTCGGCCAGCGCATCGCCGGCCAGCAGCGCCCGCAGGTCCGCGTACTTGCCGTCCAGGGCGGCGCCCAGGTCGACGACGCCGCCTTCGACGACGGCCCCGAATCCGGGGCGATCGCCCCGCGTGAAACTGATCAATTTCATGGAGTGCTTCCTTGGTGACTACGGGTTGGGACGCCTTGCGCGTCAGGGCGTCGGCGCGCGCAGGGCGCAGGGCCGCGGCCCAGCGTGCGAGCTCCTTGAGCATCGCGGCGGCGGACTCGCCGTGCAGCGCCGCCGGCTGGAACTTGCCTTCGGCGTCCACGAGCGTGCCGACGTTCTGGACGGCCACGGCTTCCAGCAGCGGCACGATCTTCTGGGTGGTCATCAACTGCTTGGCGACCTGCACCGCGCGGATGCCGCCGGACATGCCGCCGTAGCTGACGAATGCCGCCGGCTTGTAGGCCCACTCGGCGCTCAGGTAGCTCAGCGCGTTCAGCAGCGAGGCGGGCGGGCCGAAGTTGTACTCGGGCAGCACGAAGACGTAGGCATCCGCGGCCGCCGTGAGCTTGCTCCAGCGCAGGGTGTGCGCGTGGCTGTACTTGCCCGTGCGCGGATGCTCCGGCTCGTCCAGCAGGGGCAGGGCCAGTTCCTTGAGATCGCAGGCGACGACTTCGAATTCGCCTTGCGCGCGGGCCACTTGCTCGAACCAGGCGGCCACGGCGGGGCCGACGCGCCGGGGGCGCGTGCTGCAGGTGATGACGTTCAGGATGGGTTGCATGCGGTGGGGGGCGGAGCGCCCCGCTTCGGATTCAGGTCGCGGCGATCATAGCGACAAAAGGAAAAATATATCTCTAAAGCAAAAATATCGATATTTAACCGCGAAGCGCAGAATCCGCCGGCGCACCGCGCATGGCCATCGGGTGCCTGCGCCGGGGCCTGATTCCATGGAGACTCTTGTGACGCGTCCCGGCTTTTCCTTCAGCCACTTCGGCATGTTCGTGCACGACATCGCCGCCCTCGAGGCCTTCTACACGGAGCTGCTGGCGTTCACCGTCACGGACCGCGGCCAGTTGCCGGGGCCGAATGGCCCGCGCGACCTGGTGTTCCTCAGCCGCGATCCCGACGAACACCACCAGCTCGTGCTGATCTCCGGCCGTCCGAAGGAGCTGGACTTCAACCCGATCAACCAGATCTCGCTGAAGGCCGACAGCCTGGACACGCTGTGCCGCATGTACCGCACCCTCCAGGCCCGTGGCGCAGGCGAAGTCAGGCCCATCACCCACGGCAACGCGGTGTCCATCTATGTCCCGGATCCCGAGGGCAACCGGCTCGAGCTGTACTTCGACCTGCCCTGGTATGTCTCGCAACCCATGGCCGTGCCGATCGACCTGGACGACGAGGCCACGCTGCTGCAGCGCCTGGAGGCGCACGCGCGCGGCCTGCCCGGTTTCCGCCCGCGCGCGCAATGGCGTGCGGAGATGGCCCGGCGCATGGGATGGACCTCGCAGGAGGGCGCGGCGGGATAGCATCCGGTTCTTCGCCATGCACAAAGCCATCCCACGGATAGGAAATTCAACCGCATGAGGCCAAGTATGGCACGAGTTTTGGGCCTCGAAACACGTTCGGCCAAGGAAGGTTGAGCGCTCGCTTGCCGCTCAATGGCAAGAGCTTGGGAGGCAGTATGCATTTGGGCCTGGCGCGCGCGCAGCTGCTTCCCCGCAGCGATGGATACCGCCGCTTCACTGGGTCACCAATTGACGCGCTGGTCTACCTCGTCGGGTTGAGCTGCCAGATCCCAATCCGGCTCGCCTTGCGCACCATCATCCACCGGCGCGTCGCAGCCCTCCCACAGCGGTGGCCCGCGTGCCGGGGTTATGTGCGGTGGCTGCGAGTCCACCCCGATGTGGTTCAGGATGTGGCGGATTTCGGCGCTGTGGGTGATGAAGGCAATGATGCGCATCTGCCCACCGCACATGGGGCACAGCAGCGGAAATGCCTCGTAGATGCGGGCAATCAGCACCGCCCACAAGTAATGCGCCGCTCGCTTCGGGCGTGCTTCAGGTTCGGGTGTGGGTGTGGCCGCGTTGCCCGGCGCCGCCACCCCAGGTACGCCCGCGCCAGGTTGTGCAGTCTCCACCGTGGCTGGTTGCGACGCAGCAGGCTGAGCCAGCGCCGTTACCGCCGCTCTCAGCGGCGAGTTTGGTGCCAGCACACCAAAGTAGCGGTGCCGGTGGGTGCGTGGCGGTGGCACCAGCGCGGCAATGCGGTCGATGAGCTCCAGCGGTGTGAGGTGCAGCTCATCTGCCTTGGCACCACGCTTGTCACTGGTGGGCTCGCTGCGCTGTTTGGCACAGCGGTACACCAGTTTGCTTCCTCTCTTTGCGTAGGCGCTCCATGGAAAACGGTGGACGCGCGCAATAGCGCAGCAGCCGCTCCAGCGCAGCGCGGTCGTGGGCTTCGATGCAGACACCGGCGTCCACCGAGAAGCCGCTGTGTTTGTAGCCCAGCATGTCTTTGGCGTCACAGTTCTCCAGCAGGCCCCGAGCAACGAAGGCGCGCAGGATGCGTTTTGCAGTGTGGTCTGCACTGGGGCCACGGTAGCCGCATCGATGCCGGTGGCCGCGTGAAAGATGACACCCGGCGATGAGATTCGAGGGTCGCATCAGCATCGCCCTCGCCCTCCACTTCCTCAAACACCCCGTCCACCACACAAACGTGGAAGTGGACGTGTTCATTGAGGCTGGAGCCGAATCGGTGAATGAAGGCGATGGCACCGATGTGCAGGCCTGCCTTGTCCATATGGGCCGCACCGGGGCTGTGGGTCTGCAGAGTTTGTGCGATCACCCGCAGAAAGATGCGCAGCACCATGCTCAGCACCGCTCCGTCGCGCTGCATGAAGTACCGAAGCCGCTTGGGAACCGACAGCACCCACTGGCGCACCGGCGGGGGGAGACGTGGTCGTTCAGGTGCGCTGCTGTCTCCACCATGCGCCGGGTGGTGCACGAGGGCAGACTCCCCGGCCTTTGCAGGAGAAGGCTACAAAGTAGTCGTGCCCACAGTCGCCGCAGCGAGCGCGGGCAAAGCCATGGGCAAAGATGCCGCACTCAAGATACTTGGCAAACGCTTTGCGCACGAAGGGCTTGGGGGTGTGGTGGTCGCCCTGGCCGTCGAACTGACCCGCGCTGGCCTCTAGCCAGGTCTCGTAGTGCTCGGCTACCGTTTGGTAGAGCAGCGTGCGTTCGGGGTGGCGTGGGTTGTAGAGCTTGGGCTTGGAAGTGGCTGACATGAATACTGTACAAATGCAAGGGGTATCTATTTAGCTCCAGTAGCGCCGATGACGCAGTGTCGATGCGCCTGGCCGGGTGGCCGTGTAGGCCAGCTTGGATCCCTGGCGTGATCCGCCGCCCGGCCCTGCCGTGGTCGGCGGCGGCGTGCCGGGGTCAGCGGTAGCGACCGTCGTACGGATAGCGGTCGTACTGGTTCGCCACGCCGTCGCCGTCGTCGTCGAAGACCGGCGCGACGGCGACCGTGGGCGGCACGACGACGTCGGCATAGGGCGCGGGCCCCTGCGCCAGCGGAATGTGGCGGCCGGCCGGGTCCACCTGGTAGCGCGTGCCGTTGGCGTCGGTGTACACGGTGCCCACGGGGAAGGCGGGCCGGTCGGGCGGCGTCGGGTCGTACGGGACGCCGAAGATCTGCGACAGCGTCTTTCCCACGCCATCGATCAGGTCGGCGTGCGCGAAGCCGCCGAACGCCATCGCGCTGGCGGCGACGGCAGACAAGATGAACTTCTTCATGAGCTGCTCCTGCGGATCCATTTCCGCTCTGGATCCATTGCACTGCAGCGCGCCGGGTGCGCAGCCGGTGCATGCAGCGGCGACCTGTGCGCCGCTTCCTGCGCGGCCGTAGGTGATGCCGGCTGTGCGGCGGCCTTCGGCGCCGCGGCAAGCCCGAGCGAAACAAAGGGCTCCCACGCGGGAGCCCTCAGCCTCGATCAGCGATCGCTGCCGGTTACAGGCCCAGCCGCTGGATCGTCGCTGCCTTCGCCCGGCTGTCCTCGCGCAGCTTGCGCCCGAACGCTTCGGCCGGCTGGTACTCGACGACCTGGCCGGCCTTGGCGGCCCAGTCCACGTAGCCGGGCGACTTCACCGCGCGTTCGCAGGCGGCTTGCAGCTTGTCCAGCACGGCGGTCGGCGTCTTGGCCGGCGCCAGCAGGCCGCCGAAGCTCAGCTGCACCACCGGCACGCCCGACTCGGTCAGCGTGGGCACGGCCGGGAAATGCGGATGGCGCTGGTCCGAGTACACCGCCAGCAGCCGCAGCGTGCCGGCCTGCACCTGCGCGCGCACCGAACTGGCCAGCACCGCGCCGAAGCCCAGGCGGCCGCCCAGCAGGTCCTGCATCATCGGGCCGTCGCCCTTGTAGGCGACGTGGTTCAGCTGCACCTTGGCCGCGGCCTCGATGTCGGCGGTGCCCAGATGGGGATCGAGCCGATGCCAGAGGTGCCGTAGCTCACCGCACCCGGCTCCTTGCGTGCACCCACCAGCACGTCGGCGATCGTCTTATACGGCGAGTTCGCCAGCACCGCGATCGCGAAGATGTTGTCGAAGACGTGGCACACGGGGAGAACGACTCCACGCCGTACTTGATCGTCTTGACGCGGTGCGGCTGGCTGGTGAGCGACACGGCGGGCGTGAACGCCAGCGCGTAGCCGTCGGCGCGCGCGCCGGCCACGAAGGCCAGGCCGATCGCGCCGGCCGCGCCGTCGCGGTTCATCACCGCCACCGGCGTGTTCAGCGCCTCGGAGAAGGCCTTGGCGAACGCGCGGGCGTTCTGGTCAGGCCGCCGCCGGCGGCGAAGGGCACGGTCACCTCGATCGGCCCCTGCGGAAAGTCCGAAGCCGACACCGCCGATGCGCCCAGGCCCAGGACAGCGGCGGCGAGGATGCGAGTGGTCTTGTTCATCTTCCGGTCTCCTCGTTGGTTCAGTCTTCGTCGACGATGGGGTTGCGCAGCGCCGATGCGATCGACCTCGATCTCCACGACGTCGCCGGCCTTCATCCACACCGGGGGCTGGCGCCGCGCGCGCCACCGGGGTGCCGGTGACGACCACGTCGCCGGCCTGCAGCGGGGCGATGGCCGAGACGTAGGCGATCTGCCGGGCGATGCTGTGGATCATCATCTCGGTGGTGGCGCGCTGCATCTCCTGGCCGTTGAGGCGGGTGACGAGCGTCATGCTGGTGCCGAAGGGGATCTCGTCGGCGGTGACCATCCAGGGGCCGAAGCCGCCGGTGCGCCAGAAGTTCTTGCCGGGCACCCACTGGGAGGTGTGGCGCTGCCAGTCGCGCACGCTGCCGTCGTTGTAGCAGGCGTAGCCGGCGATGTGGCGGGCCACGTCGGCCTCGGCGATGCGGCGGCCGCCCTTGCCGATGATCACGGCGATCTCGGCTTCGTAGTCCAGCTGGGTGGATTCGCGGGGCCGCACGATGGCCTGGCCGTGGCCCACCTGGGAGTCGGCCACGCGCAGGAAGAAGGTGGGCTGCTCGGTGACCTCGCGGTTGGTCTCCTGCACGTGCTCGTGGTAGTTCAGGCCGCAGCACCAGATCTTGCCGGGCTCGGGGATGACGGGCAGCAGGGTGACCGACTCCAGGGCGAAGTCGGGCTTGCGCTGCGCCACCGCGGCGCGCGCTTCGGCCAGCGCATCGCCGGCCAGCAGCGCCCGCAGGTCCGCGTACTTGCCGTCCAGGGCGGCGCCCAGGTCGACGACGCCGCCTTCGACGACGGCCCCGAATCCGGGGCGATCGCCCCGCGTGAAACTGATCAATTTCATGGAGTGCTTCCTTGGTGACTACGGGTTGGGACGCCTTGCGCGTCAGGGCGTCGGCGCGCGCAGGGGGCGCAGGGCCGCGGCCCAGCGTGCGAGCTCCTTGAGCATCGCGGCGGCGGACTCGCCGTGCAGCGCCGCCGGCTGGAACTTGCCTTCGGCGTCCACGAGCGTGCCGACGTTCTGGACGGCCACGGCTTCCAGCAGCGGCACGATCTTCTGGGTGGTCATCAACTGCTTGGCGACCTGCACCGCGCGGATGCCGCCGGACATGCCGCCGTAGCTGACGAATGCCGCCGGCTTGTAGGCCCACTCGGCGCTCAGGTAGCTCAGCGCGTTCAGCAGCGAGGCGCGGGCCGAAGTTGTACTCGGGCAGCACGAAGACGTAGGCATCCGCGGCCGCCGTGAGCTTGCTCCAGCGCAGGGTGTGCGCGTGGCTGTACTTGCCCGTGCGCGGATGCTCCGGCTCGTCCAGCAGGGGCAGGGCCAGTTCCTTGAGATCGCAGGCGACGACTTCGAATTCGCCTTGCGCGCGGGCCACTTGCTCGAACCAGGCGGCCACGGCGGGGCCGACGCGCCGGGGGCGCGTGCTGCAGGTGATGACGTTCAGGATGGGTTGCATGCGGTGGGGGGCGGAGCGCCCGCTTCGGATTCAGGTCGCGGCGATCATAGCGACAAAAGGAAAAATATATCTCTAAAGCAAAAATATCGATATTTAACCGCGAAGCGCTAAATCCGCCGGCGCACCGCGCATGGCCATCGGGTGCCTGCGCCGGGGCCCTGATTCCATGGAGACTCTTGTGACGCGTCCCGGCTTTTCCTTCAGCCACTTCGGCATGTTCGTGCACGACATCGCCGCCCTCGAGGCCTTCTACACGGAGCTGCTGGCGTTCACCGTCACGGACCGCGGCCAGTTGCCGGGGCCGAATGGCCCGCGCGACCTGGTGTTCCTCAGCCGCGATCCCGACGAACACCACCAGCTCGTGCTGATCTCCGGCCGTCCGAAGGAGCTGGACTTCAACCCGATCAACCAGATCTCGCTGAAGGCCGACAGCCTGGACACGCTGTGCCGCATGTACCGCACCCTCCAGGCCCGTGGCGCAGGCGAAGTCAGGCCCATCACCCACGGCAACGCGGTGTCCATCTATGTCCCGGATCCCGAGGGCAACCGGCTCGAGCTGTACTTCGACCTGCCCTGGTATGTCTCGCAACCCATGGCCGTGCCGATCGACCTGGACGACGAGGCCACGCTGCTGCAGCGCCTGGAGGCGCACGCGCGCGGCCTGCCCGGTTTCCGCCCGCGCGCGCAATGGCGTGCGGAGATGGCCCGGCGCATGGGATGGACCTCGCAGGAGGGCGCGGCGGGATAGCATCCGGTTCTTCGCCATGCACAAAGCCATCCCACGGATAGGAAATTCAACCGCATGAGGCCAAGTATGGCACGAGTTTTGGGCCTCGAAACACGTTCGGCCAAGGAAGGTTGAGCGCTCGCTTGCCGCTCAATGGCAAGAGCTTGGGAGGCAGTATGCATTTGGGCCTGGCGCGCGCGCAGCTGCTTCCCGCAGCGATGGATACCGCCGCTTCACTGGGTCACCAATTGACGCGCTGGTCTACCTCGTCGGGTTGAGCTGCCAGATCCCAATCCGGCTCGCCTTGCGCACCATCATCCACCGGCGCGTCGCAGCCCTCCCACAGCGGTGGCCCGCGTGCCGGGGTTATGTGCGGTGGCTGCGAGTCCACCCCGATGTGGTTCAGGATGTGGCGGATTTCGGCGCTGTGGGTGATGAAGGCAATGATGCGCATCTGCCCACCGCACATGGGGCACAGCAGCGGAAATGCCTCGTAGATGCGGGCAATCAGCACCGCCCACAAGTAATGCGCCGCTCGCTTCGGGCGTGCTTCAGGTTCGGGTGTGGGTGTGGCCGCGTTGCCCGGCGCCGCCACCCCAGGTACGCCCGCGCCAGGTTGTGCAGTCTCCACCGTGGCTGGTTGCGACGCAGCAGGCTGAGCCAGCGCCGTTACCGCCGCTCTCAGCGGCGAGTTTGGTGCCAGCACACCAAAGTAGCGGTGCCGGTGGGTGCGTGGCGGTGGCACCAGCGCGGCAATGCGGTCGATGAGCTCCAGCGGTGTGAGGTGCAGCTCATCTGCCTTGGCACCACGCTTGTCACTGGTGGGCTCGCTGCGCTGTTTGGCACAGCGGTACACCAGTTTGCTTCCCTCTTTGCGTAGGCGCTCCATGGAAAACGGTGGACGCGCGCAATAGCGCAGCAGCCGCTCCAGCGCAGCGCGGTCGTGGGCTTCGATGCAGACACCGGCGTCCACCGAGAAGCCGCTGTGTTTGTAGCCCAGCATGTCTTTGGCGTCACAGTTCTCCAGCAGGCCCCGAGCAACGAAGGCGCGCAGGATGCGTTTTGCAGTGTGGTCTGCACTGGGGCCACGGTAGCCGCATCGATGCCGGTGGCCGCGTGAAAGATGACACCCGGCGATGAGATTCGAGGGGTCGCATCAGCATCGCCCTCGCCCTCCACTTCCTCAAACACCCCGTCCACCACACAAACGTGGAAGTGGACGTGTTCATTGAGGCTGGAGCCGAATCGGTGAATGAAGGCGATGGCACCGATGTGCAGGCCTGCCTTGTCCATATGGGCCGCACCGGGGCTGTGGGTCTGCAGAGTTTGTGCGATCACCCGCAGAAAGATGCGCAGCACCATGCTCAGCACCGCTCCGTCGCGCTGCATGAAGTACCGAAGCCGCTTGGGAACCGACAGCACCCACTGGCGCACCGGCAGGCGGGGAGACGTGGTCGTTCAGGTGCGCTGCTGTCTCCACCATGCGCCGGGTGGTGCACGAGGGGCAGACTCCCCGGCCTTTGCAGGAGAAGGCTACAAAGTAGTCGTGCCCACAGTCGCCGCAGCGAGCGCGGGCAAAGCCATGGGCAAAGATGCCGCACTCAAGATACTTGGCAAACGCTTTGCGCACGAAGGGCTTGGGGGTGTGGTGGTCGCCCTGGCCGTCGAACTGACCCGCGCTGGCGCTCTAGCCAGGTCTCGTAGTGCTCGGCTACCGTTTGGTAGAGCAGCGTGCGTTCGGGGTGGCGTGGGTTGTAGAGCTTGGGCTTGGAAGTGGCTGACATGAATACTGTACAAATGCACAGTATTCGCCAGGGCCTGGAAATACTGCGCCGAGTCGATCTCGTCGGCCCTGCAAAATTCATCTCGCGGCGCCGACGAGAAGCGCCGGACGTGTAAGAGTAGCGAGTCGACTCGCCGACGCTGCGAGCGCTGACAGCAGCCAAAGCGAGCGCAAAAGGCTGGAGCAATGCCCCGCCGGGCGATGGCACGCAGCAGCCAGCGGATGTCGAAGCCGGCTGCGCACAACACCGCATGCAGGGGTCTCCTCGTTTTCAGTGCAATAAGTGACGGTACGAAAAGCTAGCACTGGCGCGGAGGTGGTGTTGGTAGATCGTTGATTTCATTGACTTTCCTGTTCACTTTCAAATCTGCGATTCGTGGCGTCAAACCGTGGTCGGTTTCATCCATTGGTGCCAGTTATCGATGCATTTGGCCGCGAAGGCAGGATTTGGTCAGCATAGCGGTCAACCGGGAAGCGAAACACACCCCGCAAGTTGATGCTCTCCAGCCTGGTGGGCGCAATCTTCCCGATCAGTTCCGGTGGAATGACCTGGCGGCGGTTCGACCAGCGATCCAGGACCGCCTGCATCTGTGAGGTATTCCACGCCATCACGATGTTGGCCATCAGGCTCAACGCATCGGCCACAGCCTGCATTTCATCGACACGTTTGGCCTGCGCCGGGCTGATCCGGCCGGTATAAATGGCGCGCTTGAGGGCGTTAACAGCCTCGCCCCGATTGAGCACCCGGCGCAACTCGTTCCTGAAAGCGTCCTTGACAAAGTAGTCAGCCAAAAACGCCGTACGCAGCAACCGCCCCAATTGCACGCCAGCCTCATAGATTGGATCGCCCTGGGCGGCAGAACCGAACCGCGCAAGAGCTGCCACCGCACTGGCATGTCCGCTCATGACCGAGGCTGCCAGGTGCACCAGACTATCCCAATGCTTTTCGATCAAAGCGACGTCGACATTGGCTTCGCACACCGCAGCGATTTCTGCGGGCACTTTGGTGCCGCGTGGCACAAAGAGGTGGCGCTGTTTGAGTTCCTTCAACCGCGGGCAAAGATCAAAACCAAGCAAACGGGCATGTGACATGGCAAAGTCGGTGTAGCCATGGGTATCCACAGCAAGCTGGCTGGTCTCCAGCTTTTCTTGGCGGATGACACCTTCAATGGCCACGCCCGCCTGGCGCTCATTGAGCACAAAGGGCTGCGCATGGAAGATGCCCCACCGGTCTTTTACATGGGAGTAGATTCCAATGGAAGGTGTGTTGCGCCGAGGATCAAGCCGGGCTTGCCACACCCGTTTGGTGGTCTCCATGCTCATCATGTCAGAAGATGCCAAATCGGACCGCCCCCAGGTGGCGGCAATCGGGTGTCGCTGCATGAATTCCAGCACAGCCTGGCAGGCCTGGCTCAGACGCCGTTCGTCCCGCGCCCAGCGCATGGCCTGGCGAATGCTGGTGGCAGACAATTGCGGAATCATGCGCGCGCATTCGACCGCAGTCAGACTGGTGCCGTGGGCCATGATGCCGGCATAGACCATCAGCAGCTCGTCGGTAGAGCGCGGCTCACGTCCGAGCATGATCCAGCTAAAGCGCACCTGGGCGTCAACGGCCAGAATCACTTCCGGCAATTGAACCTCACCGATGCGGTGATCCAAAGCCGCGCGCAGCTTGGTCACTTCTGGGTCTTCGTCCTCTGCGGGCAATGGCGACAAATGGAGTTCATCATCCACGCGCAGTACGCCACTGCGGGCTGCAGCGGCCACCGCATCGACACCGGCAGTTACTCTGGCCAGCAAAGGCTTCAAGAAAGTGGCAGCCTTGCTGGGTAACGATAGACGGGCATAGTGTTTCTTGGACTCTGCCTGCCAACGCTCGTCCGTGAAGAACAAGCGCGCACGACCCCGAAAGCTCAGGCTGTGCTCAATCCAGACCGAGCCATTGCGCACCGCGCGGCGCAGGGCAAACAGGGTGGCCACCTCCAACGCCTGAAACGCCCGTTCCCGGTCTGGGCTGGAGATCGAAACCTGCCAGATCATTCCCAGACTTGGTGCCACCACTTCAACTGGCAGCTTTCTGGATCCTTTGAGATATAAAGCTTGCAGCTTGGCAAGGTACTCGATGGCAGGATGCTCGCCGGTGGCCTGCCAGGGCAGCTTTGCAATGGCGACGAGCAACGACCGCACGGGGCGAATTCCATCAATCAATCCCTCGCGGACCAGGGAGGCCCTGCTCGGTGGTTTGCGTTTCTGGGTTTCGGTGATCAAGGCTTCAAGACGGGCACGCAACTCAGCATCTGGCACCGCACCTTGCGCGCTCAAGGCAACAAGTTCGCCGAGCAGCGTTTTGTACATTGCGGCCCAATTGACGGTAGCGGGGACATCGGCGGCAGCCTGACGCCACAGATCGGCGATCCGGCGCTGCACCATAAGGATCAACTGGTCTGTGGTGGTGAACAGGCAATACCGAAGAAAGCATGCGACCTCCACGGTGCGCGCTGGCTCTTTGATCTTGGCTCCGGCTGAGGGCGGCCTGGAGACAAGTCGGCGCGCGTAGCGGCGCAAGATGAGATCG
Source organism: Ottowia beijingensis (assembly GCF_013423955.1). Taxonomy (GTDB): domain Bacteria; phylum Pseudomonadota; class Gammaproteobacteria; order Burkholderiales; family Burkholderiaceae_C; genus Ottowia; species Ottowia beijingensis. Next base: position 23,988 of record NZ_JACCKX010000004.1, read on the forward strand.
GGGATGTCTGCCAGGTGCTTATGAACGTCCAGCGTGTAAAGCAGGTCGATGCGCTCCAGTACCTCGCTGATTTGGCGGGTTGAGTGTTTCGCCGGTGCAGCCCATAGCCAACTCTGCTGGGTTTGTCCATCTGGGCGCAGCTCTGAAACTGAGGCTCGCCAGCGATCAAGTGTTGCTGGATCAACGCTGGCGGCGATGGCGGTGCCTGTTTCAACTTCAAGCTGGGCAAGTGCCGCCGCAATCAGTGTCCGAATTGCCCGCTCGTGCACGATCACCAGCTTGTTCTTGTACAGCCATTGACGCGCCCGCACGAGTAGCTGATCGCGGTCGGCGCAGCGCGCCACTTCGTCGCGCAGTTCACGTACCAGTGAGCGGCGCTGGTGCTCGCTCATCCACTGGAATCCAAGGACCGTGCAGGCTACTTGTTGGTGATCGAATAGCGTGCGCCCGCGTTCATACATGGCTCTCAGCGAGGCGACTTCTGGTGCTGCAATGCCAAGCTCGTTGCCAAGGTGGCGCCACAAGGCTACTGGAATTACCCGAAAGGCACCGAGCAAACGCCCACTCATGCGCAGGAAACCAATATGGAGCGCCAGACCAAGCTTGTGGGAATCACCTCGGCGTGCATTGATTGCGTCGCGCTCGGCACCATCGAAGGTGAAAAATGCCTTCATCTCGAAGTCGCTGATATCGCGGGGAGCCCACGCATCCCCAAAAACGTTGTGTGCCAACCCTGCATCGTGAACCTCAAAAGTGGGAGGCCACCATACCCGTTTACAAAGCGAACAGGAAAGTCAATGAAATCAACGGTCTACCCAGACCACCCCCGCGCCAGTGCTAGCTTTGCGTACCGTCACTTATTGCACTGAAAACGAGGAGACCCTAGTCTGGTGCACCTGGCAGCCTCGGTCATGAGCGGACATGCCAGTGCGGTGGCAGCTCTTGCGCGGTTCGGTTCTGCCGCCCAGGGCGATCCAATCTATGAGGCTGGCGTGCAATTGGGGCGGTTGCTGCGTACGGCGTTTTTGGCTGACTACTTTGTCAAGGACGCTTTCAGGAACGAGTTGCGCCGGGTGCTCAATCGGGGCGAGGCTGTTAACGCCCTCAAGCGCGCCATTTATACCGGCCGGATCAGCCCGGCGCAGGCCAAACGTGTCGATGAAATGCAGGCTGTGGCCGATGCGTTGAGCCTGATGGCCAACATCGTGATGGCGTGGAATACCTCACAGATGCAGGCGGTCCTGGATCGCTGGTCGAACCGCCGCCAGGTCATTCCACCGGAACTGATCGGGAAGATTGCGCCCACCAGGCTGGAGAGCATCAACTTGCGGGGTGTGTTTCGCTTCCCGGTTGACCGCTATGCTGACCAAATCCTGCCTTCGCGGCCAAATGCATCGATAACTGGCACCAATGGATGAAACCGACCACGGTTTGACGCCACGAATCGCAGATTTGAAAGTGAACAGGAAAGTCAATGAAATCAACGATCTACCAACACCACCTCCGCGCCAGTGCTAGCTTTTCGTACCGTCACTTATTGCACTGAAAACGAGGAGACCCCTAGGTGACACGGTTGCCGCTGGCGGCACGCGCGGCGCGCAGGGTGCGGGCCAGGTGCGGGGCATGCTCAGGCGCCAGAAAGGCCGCATCCCGCACTTCCAGCGCGATCACGCCGCCGGGGGCAGCGGGTTGCAGGCGGGGCAGGGCAGACAGCAGGGCGCCGATGCGGTCGATCAGCTCGGGCAGGCGCGCCAGCATGTGGCGTGGCAAGGGGCTGATCTGGAACACCAGCGCGCCGATCTTGTCGCCCAGCCCTTCCAGCGCGGGCTGCACGAACTGGCGGATGGCCAGCTCCGTGCTCAGGAAGGCCGGGTTGGGCGCACGGCCGCGGCCGTCTTCGGCGCGCACCTGCGCGTCGCACACCAGCGCAGGCGCCTTGACGACGAAGCGGAAGTGCGCCGGCACCTGGGCGGCATAGCCCGCGTACTGGGTGGCGGTGAGGGGGCGGTAGAACGCGCGGTCGAGGCTGACGCTGCGCAGCGCGGGTGCCGGGCGTAGGCGACCAGGCCGTGCTTCGACAGCGTCGCCTCGGCGTAGTCGCCGCCCCACACCAGCCCGGCCCAGCCGGGAAAGTGCCACGACGAGGTGCCCAGGTGCAGCCCGTGGGGCAGGGCGGCGGCGAGTGTGCGGGTGGCGTCGCCCACGGCGGTGGCCTCAACGCCAGCGCGCGGGCGGCGGGCGGGCCGGGGCGCTGTGGGCTCGGCGGCGGGTGCATCAGCCGGCGCCAGCGGCTCGTCGAACAGGGCGTTCTGCTCGGGCTGGGGCGGTGGCGTCATTGAAGAATCCATCGGGTTGATGCGCTGGGGCTGGCCGCACAGGAGAGCGGCTCACGCGCTCAACCTTGCATTAGGCGATTGGTCACCCTGAAAGAAATTCCGTATGCAGCCTTTATGCCATCGACACCGGCAGCTATCAGGAGCATAGCATCGAACGCTGCCGCGCCGGCGCCGCTTGCCTTGCGCCAGAATCGTGCCTGCGGCCCGATGCCGCACACACGCCATGTACCTGCCCCTTACTTTGCCAGCCGCGACGCGCGCCTTGCCGCCCGCGTGATGCGCGAGCACCCGTTCGCCAGCCTGATCACCACCGACGACGAGGGCCTGCCCTTCGTCACGCACCTGCCGTGCACCTGCAGCCCCAGGCATCGCCCGATGGGGAAGACGCGGCGGGCTTCACGCTGCTCGGGCACGTGGCCCGGCCCAACCCGCAGTGGCGCCATCTGCAGGCGCGGCCGCGCGCGGTGGTCAGCTTTCTGGGGCCGCACGCCTACATGTCGCCGCAGGTGTACCCCGATCTGGCGCGCGTGCCGACGTGGAACTACGTCGCCGTGCACTGCACTGTGCAGGCCACCCTGCTGCCGCACAACGATGCGGCGGGCAAGGAGCGCCTGCTCAAATGCCTGATCGGCGACCACGAGCCGGCCTATGCCGCGCAATGGCGCGCGCTGGACGAAGAACTGGCGGGCAAGCTGCTGCAGGGCATCGTCGCGTTCGAGCTGACAGTGACCAGCTGGCAGTGCAAGCTCAACTGAACCAGCACCGGAAAGAGTCGCACGCGGCGCTGCACAGCGCCTGTGCCCAGGGCATGCCGAACGAGCGCGCGCTGGCAGGCTGGATGGAGACACTGGGCATGACGGACCGCATCAACCAAGGAGGGAACTGAGCCATGCGCATCTTCGGTTTGCTGGGCCTGGTGGCCGCGCTGGTCATCGTGGGCTTGCTGGCGAAGCAGCAACTGGGCGCCACGCGCGCCAGCGTGCCGGCGCCGCCGCCGCCCGCCGCATCGACCGGTGCCGATGCGCCGCCCGCCACCGTGCGCGACCAGAGCCGGCAGATTCAGCAGCAGTACAAGGAGGCGCTGGACGCCGCCATGAAGGCGCAGCCGCGCGACGTGCCTGACGATGCCCGGTGACGACGTGCGCGCGCGATTTCAAGCCAAATAGGCCTCCAGCGTCCGCCCATCAAGCGCCGGCAGCTATTGATATTGAAGCAACCACCATGCCCGAAGCCGTGCTGACCAACGATGCCGACGCCATGCGTCTGGCGCTGGCCGAAGCCCGGGCCGCCGCCGCCGCGGGCGAGGTGCCGGTGGGCGCCGTGGTGGTGAGGGACGGGCGCATGATCGCCACCGGCCGCAATGCCCCCATCGGCACGCACGACCCGAGCGCGCACGCCGAGATCGTGGCGCTGCGCGCCGCCGCGGCCGCGCTGGGCAACTACCGGCTCGACGGCTGCACCTTGTACGTGACGCTGGAGCCCTGCGCCATGTGCGCCGGCGCCATGCTGCACGCGCGGGTGGGGCGCGTGGTGTACGGCGCGGCCGACCCCAAGACCGGCGCCGCCGGCTCGGTGCTGAACCTGTTTGCCGAACCGCGCCTGAACCACCATACGCAGGTGCAGGGCGGCGTGCTGGCCGATGAATGCGCGGCGCTGCTGCGCGATTTCTTCAAGCCGCGCCGCGTGAACGCCAGCCCCTTGCGCGACGACGCGCTGCGCCCGCCCGACTCGGCGTTCAACAACTTGCCCGGCTACCCGTGGGTGCCGCACTACGTCTGCGATCTGCCGGCGCTGGCCGGCCTGCGCCTGCATTACCTGGACGAAGGCCCGCCCGACGCCCCGCGCACTTGGCTGTGCCTGCACGGCAACCCGGCGTGGAGCTACCTGTGGCGGCACATGATCCCCGTCTTCACCGCTGCCGGCCACCGCGTGGTAGCGCCCGATCTGATCGGCTTCGGCAAGAGCGACAAGCCGAAGAAGGAAGACGCGCACACGTTCAGCTGGCACCGTCAGGTGCTGCTCGAACTCGTCGAGCGGCTGGACCTGCACAACGTGGTGCTGGTGGTGCAGGACTGGGGCGGCCTGCTGGGCCTGACGCTGCCCATGGCAGCGCCCCGGCGCTACGCCGGCCTGCTGGTGATGAACACCACGCTGGCGACGGGTGAGGCGCCGCTGTCGGCGGGCTTTCTGGCCTGGCGCGACTGGTGCGCCAGGAACCCGGCGTTCGACATCGGCCGCCTGCTGGCGCGCGGCAACCCGCAGTTGAGCGCGGCCGAAAGCGCGGCCTACGGCGCGCCGTTCCCGGATGCCGGGCACCGCGCCGCGACGCGCGCGTTTCCGGCCCTGGTGCCCGAGCGGCCGGATGACGACGGCGCGGCCCTCTCGCGCGCCGCGCGCGACTTCTGGCAGCACGACTGGCAGGGCCGCAGCCTGATGGTGATCGGCACGCAAGACCCGGTGCTGGGCGAACCGGTGATGCGCGCGCTGCACGCCGACATCCGTGGTTGCTCCGAACCGTGGCTGCTGCCCGAGGCGGGCCATTTCGTGCCCGAGCATGGTCGCCAGATTGCCGAGCGGGCGCTGCGGCACTTCGCCTCACCGCCGCGTCAGCCGGGCGACGATCTATAATTTTGATAGCTGCCTGCGCAGGACTGGTCTGCGCAAAAGGCCAATTTGATTTGAAAGAAGCCGTGCCATGGCCCATGTCTACGTGTATTCCCCTTCCGGCGCTGTGCGCGACCGCGCGGCTTTCAAGCGCGGTGTGGCGCGGCTCAAGGCGCTGGGGCATGAGGTCGAGGTCGATCCCTCGGCACTGGCCAGCTGGCAGCGCTTTGCCGGCGACGACGACACGCGCCTGGCCGCCATCGGGCGGGCCGCGGCCAGCGGGGCCGATGTGGCGCTCATCTCGCGCGGCGGCTATGGGCTGACGCGCATCCTGGAGCAGATTCCGTACAAGGCCATGGCCCGCGCCATCGAGCGCGGCACGCGCTTTGTCGGCTTCAGCGACTTTACGGTGGTGCAGCTGGCGCTGATGAAGAAGGCCGGCGCCGTCACCTGGGCCGGCCCGGCGGTGTGCGAGGGCTTCGGCGCCACCGATGCCGGCGACGCGGCCGAAGGCCATGGCGGGCTGGGCAGTGCGAACGGGCAGGGCGGCCCCGACGAGATCATGCTGGCCTGCTTCGACGACATGGTCAGCGGCAGCAGCGAAGGCACGGGCTGGCGCCTGCCCGCCGCGGACATCGCCGCGCTGAACGGCAAGGACGGCCTGGTGGCGCGCCAGGCGCCGCTGTGGGGCGGTAACCTGGCGATGGTGCTGTCGCTGCTGGGCACGCCGTGGTGGCCCGAGGTGAAGGGCGGCGTGCTGTTTCTGGAAGACGTGGGTGAGCACCCCTACCGCATCGAACGCATGCTGCTGCAATTGCTGCACGCCGGCGTGCTGGCGCGGCAGAAGCTGATCGTGCTCGGCCAGTTCACCGAATACAGCCTGAGCGTCCATGACAAGGGCTATTCGCTGGCAAGGTCGTCGCGGAACTGCGCAGCCGGCTGAAGGTGCCCGTGCTCACGGGCCTGCCCTTCGGCCATGTGCCCACCAAGGTGCTGCTGCCCGTGGGACTGCCGGTGGACGTGCTGGTGGAGGGCAGGGAAGCGCTGGTGCTGTGGGGGCACCAGCACTGAACCGCAGCGCAGCCTGCCGCGGCCGGCCGCAGCCGATCAGGCCCGGATCGTGGTGGGGCGCGACACCATGCCCCTGGGCAACATGCCCTCGAACATGGCCGACAGGCTGACCATGCGCGTGCGCGCCACCTGCTCGCCATGCAGGCCGGCGAGGGCGGCCATCAAGTCGGCGCGGGCGTACCACAGCGCCAGGGCATCGCCACCGGCACGAATGCGGCGGGCGACCTGCGGGTATTGCTGCGCGCCGGGATCGCCCAGCATGTCCAGCATGGCCATGCGGATATCTTCCATCCGGTGCGCCAGGCGCTCCGCATCAGCTCCTGCGGCCTGGACAAGCGGCCATACAGGGCAGACACCCACCCGTGCTTGAACCATCTCATCGGTGTTGTTACCATGAAGTTTCGTTAATAACCAACGGTTACGATCATAGCGAAGCGCTTGTGCTGACGCCACCCTGACGCGGCGGACCAACCACGGATTCCGTGAAAAACAACGCGTTCGCCACCCTGGGCAGCATCATGCTTGGCCCCAAGGGCTGTCGGGTGCTATCATTTTTGAGGCCAATTGCCCGCGGCGAGACAAGGGAATTCCTGCCAATGCAACGGCTTTACATGACCGCTCCCATCGGAAACCAGTCCAGATGAACGTTCGCGCCACCATGGTCTTCATCGACCTCACCGGCAGCACTGCCGCGTATGAAGCGCTCGGGAACGCCCAGGTGGCCGATGTCATCTCCAAGGTGACACAGTGGATCGGCCGTGTGTGCGAGGCCCATGAAGGGCGCACCGTGAAGTTTCTGGGCGATGGCGTGCTGGCGCAGTTCTCGCGCAGTGCCAAGGCTGTCGAATCGGCCATCTTCCTGCAGCAAAGCCACACCGAACGCCTGGAAAAATGGCCCGAGCCGCTGCGCATGCGCCTGAAGATCGGCATGGCCTCCGGCGACGTGGTGCAGCGCGACGACGACGTGTATGGCGACCCGGTGAACCTGGCGGCACGCCTGTCCGACATGGCGGGTGCCAACGGCATCTGGGCAGACGAGGGCGTCATCGCCGAACTGCGCCAGGATCGCGAAGCGGCCGTCAAATCCGGCCACCTCGAACCCGGGGTGATGGACGCGGCGCGTTACCGCTCGCTGGGCATGATCAACGTGCGCGGATTGACCGAGCCCCGGTCGATCTTCCAGATCGAGTGGAGCGAGGATGTCACGACAGACTTGATGACCGTGCGCGGCATGTTGCCCGAGGCGCAACGTGCGGGTGCCGGCAGTGGCGGCAGCATCGCACTGGCCTGGTTCGGCACGACCCGGGTGTTCACGGCCGCACAACTGCCGGTGTTCATCGGGCGCATTCCGGACAGCGGCTTTGTCGTGAAGGACCAGCGGGTGTCGCGCAGCCACGCGCGCCTGGAGTTCATCAACGGTGCCTTCGTGCTGACCGACCTGAGCAGCTTCGGCACCTGGGTGCGTTTCAGCGAGAACCCCGACGCCGAAGTCCAGCTGCGGCGCAACGACTGCGTTCTGCACTCGACCGGCGAGATCGCACTGGGTGCGTCTTTCAGCGACTTCAGCGCGCCAGTGGTGGCGTTCAACGTCAGCTCCGGCGATTCAGCAGGCCAGGGGCCGTATCTGTTCGATGACGCGAGCGCAGCAATTTAGGTAGAGACCCAGATTGATCCTGCTTCACCTCGTTTATTATTAACATAATGCACATCGTATGAAGTGAAGCCACCGCGTCGGCCACCCGGCCACGTGGTGCAAAGCCGCGTCGAGCGAAGCCGCAAGCTGCGCGCCATGTACCGATCACTCGGCGGGTCGCGGGCCGACTGCGCGAAGCATCTTCACGTCACCGAGCGGTGTTTACGTAACCGGGAAGCTGGTCGCCACGCCATCCCGTTCGCGGCCTTCCGGCTGCTGCGCATCAGCTTAGTGCTTAGTGGTCTGCGCGCCGTCCGGCAATCACCACTGTCCGCGCGGCCCTTGCTTCTGCTGCGACCAGCGCAGCGCCGTTTCCATCAGTTCCACCGAATCGCGGCGCTCGGCGCGGCGGGCGAAGTCGAGGGCGCTCAAACCTTTCTGGTTGCGCATGTGGATGTCGGCGCCGGCTTCGATGAGCAGTTTGACGGCTTCCGGCGTGCCGTACGACGCGGCCATCATCAGCGGCGTGGTGCCGTTGGGCGATTGAGCGTCGATGAAGGCGTGCTCTTCGAGCAGCAGGCGCATGATGTCCAGATGACCGCCGGTGGCGGCGTAATGCAGCGGTGTCCAGCCGGGTTTGTTGACGTCGGCATCCCTGGCGATCAGCTGCCGCGCCAGATCGAGGTGGCCCTTCAGCGCGGCCATCATCAGCGGGCTTTCGTCCGTGGCGTTGCGGGTTTCGGGTTTCAGCCGCGGCGAATCGATCAGCAGCCTGGCCACACGCAGCGAGCCTTCCTGCAGCGCCATGTACAGGCCCGGCACGCCCTTTTCGTCCTTGGTGTTGGGGTCGACCCCGCTGGCCAGCAGGCTGCGCATGGCGACGTCGTTGTCCTGCTTGATGGCGCGGAAGAAGGCGCCGGAATCGGCCAGGGCGGCGACGGTGAACAGGCCGAATGCGACGGCAGTGATGCTCTTGCGGACGTTGCGGATCATGATGAAACCCTCGGAAACAAGCGGGTGAAATTGGCGCTGGTGATCTCGCCGATGCGTTCGACCGTGGTGCCGCGCAGCTCGGCCAGGCGCGCAGCCACGTGCGGCACGTAGGCCGGCGTGTTGACCTTGCCGCGGTAAGGCACCGGCGCCAGGTAGGGTGCGTCGGTTTCGATCAGCAGGCGATCATCGGGCACCAGCGCGGCCACCTCGTGCAGTTCGCGGGCGTTCTTGAAGGTGACGATGCCCGACAGCGACACGTAGAAGCCCAGGTCCAGCGCGGCGCGGGCCACCTCGCGCGTTTCGGTGAAGCAATGAAACACGCCGCCGGCACTGCCGGGGCCGCCCTCCTCGCCCTCTTCCTTCAGGATGCCGAGCGTGTCTTCGGACGCCGCGCGCGTGTGTATGACCAGCGGCACGCCGGCCTGCCGTGCGGCGCGGATGTGGGTGCGGAAACGCTCGCGCTGCCATGCCAGGTCGGCAATGCTGCGGCCGCCCTTGCGCTCTTCCATCTGGTAGTAATCCAGGCCGGTCTCGCCCACCGCCACCACGCGCGGCAGGCGGGTGGCGGCCACCAGTTCATCGACGCTCGGCTCGTGCACGTCCTCGCTGTCGGGGTGCACGCCGGCCGTGGCCCAGAAGTTGTCGTAGCGCGCGGCCAGCGCCTGCACCGACGGAAACTCCTCCATCGTGGTGCTGATGCACAAGGCGCGCGTGACTTGCGCAGCGGCCATGGCGGCGCGCAGTCCGGCCATGTCGCCCGCCAGTTCGGGGAATGTCAGGTGGCAGTGGGAATCGGTGAACATGCACAAGGCCAAGCGGCCGAACCCGTCGGCGCGCTGGCAGAAAAATGACTGATTTCGATGCTAGCACCGCCCATGCAGGCGCGCTGTCGGCGCGAGCCGCGTCCGGCCGGCCGCAGCCCCCGCGTCAGATGGTCTGCGTCGGTCGGTCCGAGCTCAGTGCGGAGCCGAGAATCTGCTCGATCTTGACCTTGAGCTGCTCCGACTTCTCGTCTTTCGGAAAGCGGATGCCCACGCCCTGCGTGCGGTTGCCGGTCGCGCGCGCCGGGGTGATCCAGGCCACCTTGCCGGCCACCGGGTAGCGCTGCGGGTCGTCCGGCAGCGTGATCAGCACGTACACGTCGTCGCCCAGTTTGTGATCGCGCGCCGAGGAATGAAGATGCCCCCTTCCGCGAACATCGGGATGTAGGCTGCGTACAGCGCCGCCTTTTCCTTGATCGCCAGCTGGATGACGCTGGGTCGGGGCGTGGACAGGGCGGCGTTCTGGCTCGGGCTGGTGGACATGACGGTGCAAAAAGGGGTTCAGCGACGCGAGTTTAGGGCCTGCCGTGCACTGCTGACCAGGAATTCTGTCGCCAAACCGGGGTTTAAGGGATGTTCGGCGGTGCGTGTCGACTGCGCCAGCTGCTGCCACCACTTGGTGAGCGCGCCCACGGGCAGCGGCCGCTCGGGCAGATCGGCGCGGTCGAAGAAGCGCGGCGCGGCACCCACCTGCAACGCCAGCAGGTCGTGGCACAGCTTCTGCAGCCGTGCCACGGCTTCGGGCAGTGGCAGATCGGCCAGCGCGCTGGCCTCGCCCTGCGCCAGTGCCCGTGGCAGCAGTGCCCAGCGGCGCGCGCTGTCCTTGCCCTGCGCCAGCGCCAGGGCTTCGGCCGGCCGCCCGCCGCCGGCGCGCAGCAGGGCGGCGCCCTCCCGGCCGCGATGCCCTGCGCGCTCAGCCACGGCAGCGCCTCGTCCGCGTCCGGCCACAGCAGGGTGTGGCCCAGGCAGCGGCTGCGAATGGTGGGCAGCAGCAGGTGCGCCGCGTCGGTGGCCAGCACGAAGCGCACGTCGCCCGGCGGCTCTTCCAGCGTCTTGAGCAGGGCGTTGGCGGTGACCTGGTTCATGCGCTCGGCCGGGTACACCAGCACCGCCTTGCCGCGCCCGCGCCCGCTGGTGCGCTGGGCGAATTCGATGGCGTCGCGCATGGCATCGACACGGATCTCCTTGCTGGGCTTGCGCTTCTTGTCGTCAATGTCGGATTGCGCCTTTTCGGGCAGCGGCCAGCCGCGCGCAATCATGTCGGTCTCGGGCATCAGCACCACCAGGTCGGGGTGCGTGTGCACGTCGATGCCGTGGCAGCTGGCGCACTTGCCGCACGCGCCCTGGGGCGTGGGGGCATCGCACAGCCAGGCGCGCACCAGGGCTTCAGCCAGTTCGAACTGGCCCAGACCCGACGGGCCCTGCAGCAGCCAGGCGTGGCCGCGCTGGGCCAGCAGGCTTTCCAGCTGGCGCGCAATCCAGGGGCCGGCGCGCTCACAGCCATCCTGCCCTGCACCGCCGCCTGCACGTCGCGCCACACGGCGTCGCGCGGCTGATCGGCGTCGATGCGGGCGAAGCGCGCGGGGCCTCGCCGGCGCGGCGGGCGTAGCCGGCGCGCACGGCGTCGAAGAAGGCGGCCGGTTGCGCCTCGAACTTGTCGGGCACACGCGCGCCCACCAGGCGCTCGGCGGCCACGGCGGGTGGCAGATCGAACCAGATGGTCAGATCGGGCTGCAGCAGCGGTTTATGGGTCAAATCGGCCTCCAGCTCCCGTGTATCCTGCACCAGAAGCTCCAATTTTGATAGCGACTGCCAGTCGAGCCCGCGCCCGCCGCCCTGGTAGGCAAAGGTCGCGTCGGTGAAGCGGTCGCACAGCACCGCGTCGCCGCGTGTCAGCGCCGGGGCGATGACCTGGCGGATGTGGTCGCGCCGGGCGGCGAACATCAGCAGCGCCTCGGTCAGCGCGTCCATGGGCTGGTGCAGCGCCAGCGCGCGGATCTGCTCGGCCAGCGGCGTGCCGCCGGGCTCGCGCGTCAGCACCACGGTGCGGCCGGTAGCGCGCAGGGCGTCGGCCAGCGCGTCGATGTGGGTCGACTTGCCGGCACCGTCGATGCCCTCGAAGCTGATGAACAGGCCCGTCTGCGCCATCGTCGCCATCGCCGCCATCAGTTGCCGCTGGCGGCCGGAGCCGGGGCGGGCGCGCCGCCGCCGCGCTGGTACTTGTTGACCGCACGGTTGTGGTCCTGCAGCGATTCGCTGAACTTGCTGCTGCCGTCGCCGCGCGCCACGAAGTACAGCGACTTGGTCTGCGCCGGCTGCACCGCCGCCATCAGCGAGGCCTTGCCGGGCATGGCAATCGGCGTAGGCGGCAGGCCGGCGCGGGTGTAGGTGTTGAAGGGCGTGTCGGCGGTCAGGTGGCTGCGGCGCAGGTTGCCGTCGAACGCATCGCCCAGGCCGTAGATCACGGTCGGGTCGGTCTGCAGCCGCATGCCGATGCGCAGGCGGTTGATGAACACACCGGCGATCTCGGGCCGGTCGCCGGCCTGGCCGGTTTCCTTCTCGACGATGCTGGCCAGGATCAGCGCCTCGTCGGGCGACTTCAGCGGCAGGCCGGGCGCGCGCGCGTCCCAGGCGGCCTGCAGGCGCCGGTCCATCAACTGCAGCGACTGGCGCAGCACGTCCACATCGCTGGCGTTCTTGAAGTAGTGGAAGGTGTCGGGGAAGAAGCGCCCTCGGGTGCCACGCCCGGCTTGCCCAGCGCCTTCATGATCTCGGCCGGCGCCATGCCTTGCGTGTCGTGCCGCAGATGCTCGGCTTTGGAGAGCGCGTCTCGGAACTGCTTGAACGTCCAGCCTTCCACCAGCGTCACCGTCAGCACGATGCGGTCGCCGCGCACCAGCTTGCCCAGCAGGTCGCCCGGCGTCATGCCGCGCGTGACGGCGTAGTCGCCGGGCTTGATGGTCTGCTCGCCCACCGCGAAGCGGAAGAACGCGTGCAGCAGATCGGCGTTGGTGCGCACGCCGCCTTCCACCGCCTTGGCGGCGGCGGTGCGCAGCGAGGCGCCCTGCGGCACGCTGATCTCGACCTTCTCGGCCGCCAGCGGCAGCGCTGCTGCGTCCACCACCAGGCCCAGCCGCCGGCCGCCAGGGCCAGCGCCAGCAGCAATGCCAGCAATTTGAATAGGGTTCGCACGGGGCTATGAACGTCCTGAAAACGAGCCGGCCATGATAATTCAGCCCATGTCCGAGTCCGTATCTGCCTTTCCCGCCGTCGCCGCATCGAACGGCATCGCCCCCTGTCCCACCTGGGCGTCATCCGCGCCCGGGGCGAAGACGCCGCCACCTTCCTGCAGGGCCAACTGACGCAGGACGTGGTGCTGATGAAGCAGGGCGAGGCGCGCCTGGCCGCCTTCTGCAGCGCCAAGGGCCGCATGCTGGCCAGCTTTCAGGTGCTGAAGACCGCGCCCGACGAACTGCTGCTGGTGACCAGCGCCGACACCCTGCCCGCCACGCTCAAGCGCCTGTCGATGTTCGTGCTGCGCGCCAGGCTCAAACTGAGCGACGCGACCGGGGATTACGCGGTCTGGGGGCAACTCGGCGAAACTCCTGATTTGATAGCTGCCAGCGCCGATGGGGCGGGCGCTGAGGCCCAAAACGATGCCGAAAAACCAGCGCACCGCATCGCCCTGCCCGCCGCAGGCGGCGTGGCACGCACGCTGTGGTTGGCGCCCGCCGGCAGCGCCCTGCCCGCCGGCGTGGCGCCCCTGACCGAAGCCGACTGGCTGCTGGCCGAGGTGCTGGCCGGCGTGGCGCGCATCACGCCGCCGGTGGTCGAGGCCTTCGTGCCGCAGATGCTGAACTACGAAAGCGTGGGCGGCGTGAACTTCAAGAAAGGCTGCTACCCCGGCCAGGAAGTGGTGGCGCGCAGCCAGTTCCGCGGCGCCATCAAGCGGCGTGCCTACGTCGGCCACGTGGCGGGTGCGGCGCAGGCAGGGCAGGAGGTGTTCTCGGCGGCCGACCCCGATCAGCCCGTGGGCCAGATTGCGCAAGCCGCCGCGGCAGACGACGCTGCAGCGGTGATCGCCGTGCTGCAGGTGGCCGAGGTGGCGGCTGGCGCCGCACTGCACGTCGGCAGCGCCATCGGCCCGGCGCTGACGGGGCTGGCGATTCCGTACCCGCTCGCGGAAGACATCTGAGCATTTGCTGAAAACCCCGGCGCGAGAGGGCTCTGGCCCGCGACCTGGAAGCGCTGCAACGGCGCACTTTCCAAGCGTCGCCACCCACAAGCGCGGCCGCTCGCCGGCGTGATAAAATCACACCGCCGCCTGTTGCGATAGGCGCGCCCCATGTGGCGCGTTACGCTCAGGCGCCAAGGGCGAACCACCAAGCCGGCTGCCGTGCCCGCAAGCGGCATGGGCAGCCGGCGCCCTCCAACACGACAGGAACGCACCGTGCGCATCTCACCCCTCTGGCATCGCACTATCACCCGGCATGTGTCCCGGACATTGCCCGCAACCGCGCCGTGGCGCAACTGCGCGGCGCCTGGTTCGGGGCCTGCCTGCTGGCGGCGCTGGTCACCCCGGCGCTGGCCCAGACCCCTTCGGCCAACCTTCTCGTCAACGGCGGCTTCGAGAACAATCCGCCGCCCTCCCTTTGCGCCAATAACCTGGGGGCGTCGGTCACGCCCTGGCAGTTGGCGGGCGGTGGCCGCACCAACGTCATCGCCGTCGACGGTGGCACGACGGTGGACCCGGCCCTGGGTCGAACCGGCGGCGGCACCTGCAACTACGGCATCAACGTCAACTTCGATGCCGAGGTGGCCAACCCCAACGGCACTCGCCGGCATTACCTGGACATCGACGGCGTCAACGAGCTGTACCAGACCCTCGTCGTGCCCAGCTGCGGCAGCGGTGACACCCGACCGCGCACGCTCCGGTTCTCCGGCTATTTCTCCAGCCGCGACACCGGCACCGGCGGCAGCGGCACGGTACGCCTGCTGCGCGGCAACGTTCAGGTGGCCGGCAGTCGGGTGCAGCCCGTGGACGGAGAGGGCGTGTTGCTCGCGTCCGTGAGTTCACCCCCGCATTGCCGTGGAATCGCTGGACGCAGGTATCCGGCACCGCCACCGTGGTGCCTGGCGACAAGATCACCTACGCCATCTACATGTCGAACCCCACCAATTTCGACAACGCATCGATCACCGTCGACGATCTCGACTGCCCCGCCACCACGCTCACGCTGAAAAAGCACTGGGCCGGCGCCACCGTGGGCAACACCGCGACGCTGACCGCCACCCGTGTGGCCGGCACGCCCGCCGTGCGCACGCAGATCGACTCGCTCAGCTCCACCGCCACGGCCGCCGCCAACGCGCCGGGCGGCCAGACCACCACCGACGCCACGCCCACCACCGTTTTCGCCGGCGACGTGATCGAGTTGGCCGAAACCTTCACGCCCGCCACGGCCACCTACCACGCCGGCCTGCAATGCACGGGCGACGTCGGCCTGAGCGGCTTCACCCTCACCGTGGGCGCGCTGGGCGCCGGCGCCGCGCCCATCGTCTGCACCTTCAGCAACAGCCTGAGCGCACAGCCCAGCCTGGTGGTGGGCAAAGACATCGCCGGCGTGGCCGACACCAACGACAACGGCGTCACCGGCGATGCCGGCGACCTGGTGACCTACGCCTTCACGGTGCGCAACAACGGCAACGTCGCCCTCACCGGCGTGAGCCTGACCGACCCGCTGGCCGGCCTCTCGGCCCTCGCCATCACCTGGCCCGACCCGGCCAACCCCGGCACCCTGCCCGTCAACACCGAGGCCACCGCCACGGCCACCTACACCTTGACCCCGCGGACGCGGCATCGGGCCAGATGAGCAACACCGTCACCGCCACGGCCAACCCCGTGGGCGGCGTCACGCCGCGGGGCAGCGACAGCATCACCCAGCCCGTGCTGCCCACGCCTGCGCCGCAGCTCACCCTGGCCAAGACCGCTGCCGTGGCCGACACCAATGGCAACGGCTCGCAAGGCGACGCGGGCGACGTGGTGACCTATACCCTCACCGCCACCAACGCCGGCAACGTGCCGCTGAGCGGCGTGGTGCTCACCGACCCGCTGGCCGGCCTTTCGACCCTCACCATCACCTGGCCCGATGCGGCCAATCCCGGCACCCTGCCCGTGGGCGCGCAGGCCACCGCCACCGCCACCTACACGCTCAGTGTCACGGACGCGACGGCCGGGCAGGTCAGCAACACCGCCAGCGTGACCGCCGATCCGGTCAACGGCAAGGTGGCCGTGCCGCCCGCCACGGCCACGGCCAGCCAGCCCGTGCTGCCCACGCCGGCGCCGCAGCTCACCCTGGCCAAGACCGCCGCCGTGGCCGACACCAATGGCAACGGCACGCAGGGCGATGCGGGCGACGTGGTGACCTACACCCTCACCGCCACCAACGCCGGCAACGTGCCGCTGAGCGGTGTGGTGCTGACCGACCCGCTGGCCGGCCTTTCGACCCTCACCATCACCTGGCCCGATGCGGCCAACCCCGGCACCCTGCCCGTGGGCGCGCAGGCCACGGCCACCGCCACCTACACGCTCAACGCCGCGGACGTCACAGCCGGACAGGTCAGCAACACCGCCACCGCAACCGCCGACCCGGTCAACGGCCTGGTGGCCGTGCCGCCGGCCACAGGCACGGCCAGCGTCAGCACCCGGGCGGCGCCCCAGGGCGTGACCGCCGTGCCCGTGAACCACCCCTTGGCCCGGTGGTTGCTGGTTGGCGCGGTGGCATGGCTGGGCCGCCGTGCCTGGGCAGGGCGCAAGTAATTCCATCTGCAATTCAACGCGTCAATCGCCGTCATCCCGGCGAAGGCCGGGATCCATGTTTCTCCGCACACGCCGTCTGGATTCTGGCCCCGTATCGCGGTACGGGGCAGGCTTTGCGCCGGAATGACGAGATATGGCAGCTTTGATCTGGAATTGGAATAAGAGCGTCGCGTGCAGGCCCGCCGGCCCGCCAGGACGCCGGTGGAAGGCGGTATCGCCGTGACCGGCCTATCATGCCCGGCACAACACCACCACGAGGAGACACCGCCATGCCCGCTTTCGACACCCTGCTCTCCGGCTACAGCTTCTTCGAGGGCCCGCGCTGGCACGACGGCCGGCTGTGGCTGTCGGACTTCTACACGCACCAGGTCATCGCCTGCGATCTGCAGGGCCGCGTCGAAAAAATCGCCGACGTGCCGGGCCAGCCCTCGGGCCTGGGCTGGCTGCCGGATGGGCGGCTGCTGATCGTCTCCATGCGCGACCGCCGCGTGCTGCGGCGCGAGGCCGATGGCCAGCTGGTGACGCACGCCGACCTGTCGAACATCGCCACCGGCCACTGCAACGACATGGCCGTGGATGCCCAGGGCCGCGCCTGGGTGGGCAACTTCGGCTTCGATCTGATGGGCGGCGGCGGGGTGCAGACGGCCAGCCTGGCGCGCGTCGACCCCGACGGCAGCGTGCACGAGGCGGCGCGCGACCTCTACTTTCCCAACGCCATCCTGCCCACGCCCGACGGCCGCACGCTGATCGTCAACGAAACGCTGGGCAACCGCCTGTCGGCCTTCGACATCGCCGCCGACGGCAGCCTGGGCCCGCGCCGCGACTGGGCGGTGTTCGGCCCGCTGGTGCAAAGCGACAAGCTGGACGACTACATCGCCGGCGGCAAGGTGGCCGCCGATGGCGGCGCGCTGGACGCCGAAGGCGCCGTGTGGGTGGCCGACGCCATCGGCAACCGCGCCCTGCGCGTGGCCGAGGGCGGGCGCGTGCTGCAGGAGGTGTCGACCGGCGCGCAGGGCACCTTTGCCTGCACGCTGGGCGGGCCGGACGGGCGCACGCTGTTCCTGTGCGTGGCGCCCGACTTCATGGAGCACCACCGCGCGGCCGCGCGCGAGGCGCAGATCTGGACCACGCGCGTGGACGTGCCGGGCGCGGGGTTCTGACGCGCGGCGACGCCGGCCCGCCGGCCCGCCGGCCTTGGGCGCGGCGCGATGCTGAGGAGGTTCCCGCAAGGGGGGACTTCCCAGATTTTGCATGGTTGATAAAGGCTTTTGCGCCCAGATAACGGGCGCAAGCAGCTACGTTATTGATACTTCAACATGGCGCCAAATGGCTATCGCTTGTTTCCGCCCTCCAGCGGTGTGGTGGGAAAGCCATGCCCTTGAAGATGTGCCGATCTTCTGCGTTCAAAGGTTTTCAAACGACCGCGCCATGCCGATGTGTGCAATGCCCACCTCGTCGTACGGCGCGCCCTCGGGCACATAACCCAGCCGCTGGTAGAAGCCTTCGGCACTGCGCTGCGCGCTGAGCACGATGCGGCGGTCGCCGCGCTCGAAGGCGGCCTGCTGCAGCGCCTGGATCAGCTGCCGCCCCACCCCGCTGCCGCGCAGCGCGCGTCCACCGCCATGCGGCCGATGCGGCCCTCGCCCGGCGCTTGCTGCAGCAGGCGCCCGGTGGCCACGGGCATGCCCAGCAGGTTGGTGACGACGGCGTGCACGGCCGTGGCATCGGCCTCGTCCCACTCGTCCGCGCGGGCGATGCCCTGCTCCTCGATGAACACCGCCGTGCGCAGAGCCCGCGCCGCGTCGCCCAGCGCGGCCCAGTCGCCGGTCTGCACATGGGTCACGGGCTGGCCGGCTTCGTAGGCCTCGATCAGCGCGCAGCGGCGCCGGCACCGGCCGCGAGGTCTGCGTGGCCGGGTCGGCGAACACGTAGACCAGCTCGCCTGCCGTCAGCAATCGATCGCCACGGAAGATGCCGCCCACGAAGGTCATCGACGAGGCGCCGATGCGGTCGCAGCGCAAGCCGATGTCGAGCCGGTCGTCCATCTCGGCCGAGGCGTTGAACTCCACCGCCGTCTTGCGCAGAAAGATGTCGCCGCCCAGCCGCTGCATGGCCGCGGCATAAGGCATGGCCAGCGCGCGCCAGTAGTCGCTGATGGCGCAGTCGAAATAGGCCAGGTAGTGCGGGTTGAAGACGATTTTTGCATGTCCACCTCGGCCCAGCGCACGCGCAGGCGGTGGTGGTGACGGAAGTCGGTGGGTTTCATGGCGGTTTGCCTGTTCTCAGTCAAATCAGCGGCCAGCGCTTTGGCGGCGGGCGCTGGCAGCTATGGATCTTAAAGTTCTGTGGGAGCGGGCTTGCCCGCGATAGGGCCTCGGCCTTACGGCAGCGCCCTATCGCGGGCAAGCCCGCTCCCACAGCCCGGATCATGGTGCTGGCAGTCCAAAGGCCTGCCGCAGCGCCGCCGCCGCATCCTGGTGCAGCTGCCGCGCCTCGGCAATGGCGCGGCCCATGGTGATGAAGCCGTGCACCACGCCGCGGTAGATCTCCAGATCGACCGGCACGCCGGCGGCGCGCAGCTTGTCGGCGTAGGCCACGCCCTCGTCCACCAGCGGGTCGCATTCGGCCAGGCCCACCCAGGCGGGGCCACGCTATCGACGTCGGCGCTTTTCAGCGGCGCAAAGCGCCAGTCGCTGCGGTCCACGCTGTCGATGTAGTGGTGGAAGAACCAGTCGATCAGCGCCTTGTCGAGCACCGGACCGTGCGCGAACAGCGCGTGCGAGTCGGTGTCCTGGTGGTCGGTGGTGCCGGGGTAGATGAGCAGTTGCAGCGCCAGCTTCAGCCCCGCGTCGCGCGCGTGCACGGCGCTGACGGCCGCCAGCGTGCCGCCGGCCGAATCGCCGCCGACGGCGATGCGCGTGGTATCGAGGCCCAGGGCGCGACCGCCCTCGCCCGCCAGCCAGTGCAGCGCATCCCAGGCGTCGTGCACCGCGGTGGGAAAGCGCCATTCGGGCGCCAGGCGGTAGTCGAGCGACAGCACGGCGGCGCCGCTGGTTGCGCTGAGCACGCGGCAAAAGGTGTCGTGCGATTCTATGCTGCCGATGGTGAAGCCGCCGCCGTGGGTGTACAGCAGCACGGGGAGGCCGGTGTCAGTACTGGGCGCGACCAGGCGCGCGGGCAAGGCGTGGCCGTCGCGCGCCGGGATGCGCACCTCCTCCACGCGCGCCAGTTCGGGCTTGGGCACGTCGAGCACGCCGATGGACTTGGCGTAGGCGGCCTTGGCCTGCTGCGCCGTCAGCGTGTGCATGGGCGGGTAAGGCGCCTGCGCCATGCGCTCGACCAGCAGGCGCATGGCGGGGGTCAGGCGGGCGTGGATGTCGGGCGAGTGATTCATGATGAAATAAGCTGCCAGCGCCCTGCTGGCGGGAGCTGGCAGCTATTGATAACGTAGTGACGGAAAGGGTGCGCCGCACCGCTGCACGCCGCGGCGCGGCGCGGCGCGGCGCGGCGCGGCGCCGTCAGCGTGCCCCGAAGCGTCCGCGGCAGCCCCGGTCGACCCAGATCTCGCGGCCGTCGTAGCCCCAGCTGCGGCCTTCGCGGCAGCTGTCTTGCGAGAGCTGGTCGATCAGCGCCGGCCGGCCCCAGCGCGGGTCCCAGTTGCAGCGGTTCAGACGTTGCTCCACGCTTTCGCAGACCACGGTGCGGCCGTAGCCGGGGCTGCGTCCGCCCCAGTCGGCGGCAGCAAACTCGCCCCGGCAGCCACCGCGCACCCAGACGCCGCCGTCGCGGCTGCCCCAGGTCTGGCCTTCGACGCAGGCGGTTTCGGACAACTGGCGCACCAGCATCTGGCGCCCGGGCGCCGGCGCGCGGCATTCCTGGTGGCGGCCTTGTTCGCTTTCGCAGCGGTAGGCATTGGCGGCGGTGCCGTAGTCCGGATTGACCCAACCCTGCGCGGGCCCGAAGTCGCCACGGCAGCCACCGCTGACCCACACCTGGCCGTTGAAATGGCTGCCCCAGGTCTGCCCCTCGATGCAGGGCGCGTCGGAGATCTGGCGCAGCAGGGTCAGGCGTGCCGCCACCGGCGCCTGGCAGTCGCGCCGCCGGCCCTGGTCGCTCTCGCAGCGCACGGTGTAGCGCGTGTCGCCATAGCCACCCACGCCGGCCTGGCCGCCGTAGGTGTCGGCAAAGCGGGCGCGGCAGCCATTCATCACCCAGACGGAGCCGACGCCGCGCGTGCCCCAGGTCTGGCCTTCGATGCAGGCCGCGGACGAGAGGGTTTCCGCAATCACCGGCCGGCCGCGGAAGGGCGTGCCGCACTCCTGAAAGCCGCCGTCACGGCTTTCGCAGGTGATGCCGGGGCCGCCGTAGGGTCGTACCCCGGACTGCCATAGGTCGGGTTGCCGAAGGGCACGGTGCCCCAGGGCTGGCCCAGCGGCTGGCCGATGGGCTGGTCGTACTGCGCCTGCGCCAGCGGCGAGAACGCAACGGCGGCCAGTGCCAGGGCCGCGAGGGACGGAATGCGGGTCATGCGAACGATCTCCTGTGGGTGGCGCCCGAAGGGGCAATCCACTGCTCAGCGCGGTGGCCGGCCGGGCGGTTGTCGCGCCAGCTTCAGGGCGCACCACGGCGGCGCACCGTGCCCGGCACAGGTTTCAAGCCAAATCGGCCTGCAGCGCTGATGCAGCAAGCGCTGGCAGCTATCATTGGTATAGCTCCAGCGCATGCCTGGGCGATCAGCGGAAGCTCACCGTCACCGGCTGCAGGCCGGTCACGCCGTCGTAATGCGCGGTCACCTTCTGGCCGGCCTTGGGCGGCAGCAGGGCCGAGAACGAACCCAGGCTGACCACCTGCCCCGGCCGCAGCGACAGGCCTTCGGCCTTCAGCGCCTGCGCCAGCCACACCACCGCGTTCAGTGGGTGGCCCAGAACGTCGCTGCCCTTGCCGCCGCCCAGCGGCGCATCGGCGGCATCGACCAGGTGCACGTTCATGTCGCGCAGCTCGTTCAGCACGCGGGCCTGGCCCACGGCGTCCTGCGGCACCATCAGCGGCGCGCCGCGCACGCCCAGGCGCGCACCCACGTTCAGCGCGCTCAACGCGGCGCCGTTGACCTTGGCGGGGTCTCCACCACCAGGTCGGGCAGTTCGATGAAGGGAATGATCTGGTCCACCTGCGCCAGCACCTCGGCCGGGGTCTTGGCGTTGTTGATGGCGGCGCTCTTCACGCGCACCAACAGGTCGGCCTCGTACAGCGGGCGGGCGCCGAAGGCGGCGTCCACGGTGGCGCCGCTGTTCAGCAGCATGTTGGTGTACAGCGCGCCCCACACCGGCTCGGTGGTGTTGAAGCGCTTTTGCACTGCCGGGTTGGTCAGGCCCGCCTTGTAGCCCGCCAGGCGGCCGGCCTGGCCAGCCAGGCGCTGCTGCAGCTTGCTGCGGGTGCAGTTGGCGTCGACCATGGTCAGGTTCTCCGGCAGGTTGGCGGCCGGGCGGCGGGCGTTGTAGTCGCCCAGCAGGCGGTTGACGGCGACGTCGTCCAGGCAGCCGGGCGTGTTGGCCACCACCGGGGCCGAGGTGCTGGCGCAGCCGGCCAGCACCGACACGGCGGCCCCCAGGGCCAGGGCTTGTAGTGTGCGGGACTTCATGTAGCGATCTCCTGTGGGTTTGACTGAATAATGAAACCTGAACATCGTACTTTGGAAATCCACCCATGGCCCTCATCCAATACCTCACCCAGATCGAGTTCGACTACGGCGCCGTGCAGCAACTGCCGGCGCAGTGCCAGCGCGTGGGCATCACGCGGCCGCTGATCGTGACCGACGCGGGCGTGCGTGCCGCCGGCGTGCTGCAGCCGGTGATCGACGCCCTGCAGGGCCTGCCGCATGCCGTGTTCGACGGCGGCCGCCCAACCCCACCGAGGCCGCCGTGCGCGCCGCCACCGAGATCTACCAGCGCGAGCGTTGCGACGGCCTGATCGCCGTGGGCGGCGGCAGCGCCATCGACTGCGCCAAGGGCGTGGCCATTGCCGCCACGCACCCCGGCCCGCTGAAGACCTACGCCACCATCGAAGGCGGCAGCCCCAAGATCACCGAGGCGGCCGCGCCGCTGATCGCCGTGCCCACCACCGCCGGCACCGGGAGCGAGGTGGCGCGCGGCGCCATCGTCATCGTCGACGATGGTCGCAAGCTGGGTTTTCACAGCTGGGCCTGATGCCCCGGGCCGCCATCTGCGACCCGGCGCTCACCTGGGCCTGCCGCCCATGCTGACCGCCGCCACCGGCATGGACGCCATCGCGCACTGCATGGAGGTGTTCATGGCCCCCGCCTTCAACCCGGTGGCCGACGGCATTGCGCTGGAGGGCCTGCGCCGCGGCTGGGCCCACATCGAGCGCGCGACGAAGGACGGCAGCGACCGCGAAGCGCGCCTGAACATGATGGCCGCCAGCATGCACGGCGCGCTGGGCTTTCAGAAAGGCCTGGGCGCGGTGCATTCGCTGAGCCACAGCCTGGGCGGCGCCAACCCACGCCTGCACCACGGCACGCTGAATGCGGTGTTCCTGCCCGCCGTGATCCGCTTCAACGCTGGGGCCGAAAGCATCCAGAAGGAAGACCGCCTGGCGCGCATGGCCCAGGCCATGGGCCTGCCCGCCGGCAGCGACGTGGCCGACGCCGTGCACGACATGACCGCGCGCCTGGGCCTGTCCACCGGCCTGGCCGCCATGGGCGTGACCGAAGACCTGTGGGCTGGCGTGATCGAGCACGCCCAGCTTGACCACTGCCACAAGACCAACCCGCGCATCGCCAGCGCCGACGACTACCGGCAGATGCTGGCCGAGTCGATGTAATTCCAATTCCAGATCAAAGCTGCCCTATCTCGTCATTCCGGCGCAAAGCCTGCCCCGTACCGCGCTACGGGGCCGGAATCCAGACAGCGTGTGCGGAGAAACATGGATCCCGGCCTACGCCGGGATGACGTTATAAGCCGCCGCGGCGCGGCGCCGCGTGGCGCTCAGAGCGGCTGCACCTGCGCCGGATCGGGCCGCGCCGGCCAGGCCTCGAACTCGTCCGCCAGTTGCCGCGCCGCCTGCACGGCACTGCTCCAGGCCTGCACGCGCTCGGGGTGGTGTGGCGCGGTGGCGCCACTTGATCTCGCCCAGCCAGCTGGGCACCACCGCCTGCTGGAAGTGCGGGTACAGCACCAGCGCGCCGGTGGTGGCAAATTCAGCATCAAATCGGCCTTCAGCGCTTGCTGGGCGGGCGCTGACAGCTATCGAAGATGAAGCGACATAGGCCAGGTGCAGGTGGTAGTCGGTGATGCCGCCGTCCCAGTAGGCGCCGCGTGGCGCCCCGGAATGTCGTGCACCACCTTCAGCACGAAGGGGATCGAGCCGCTGGCCTGCAGCGCGTGTGGCGGTACGCGGCCGGGCCGGCGTACAGCCGCAGCGCCCGCAAGCGCGGCGTCAGAAGGTGATGACCTTGTCGGCCGCCATGGTGGCGTCGGCCAGTTCGGCCAGCGTGCCGACGGTGACGCCGCCGATCAGCTGCAGCGAAAGCAGGCCGCGGTTGCCGGCGCAAGTCTTGCACACCTTCACCGGCACCTGCTGGGCCACCAGCTGCTCCACCATCTGCTGCAGGGTGTTGCCCGAGGCGTCCTGCTGGTTAGGCAGGCCGAGCACGGTGGCGTCGGACATCAGGAACACGTCGAGCTGCGGCTTCTCGCCCTCGCGCCCCATCAGCGCCAGGGCCAGGCGCAGGGCGGACAGGCAACGCTCGCTGCCATAGGGCGCGGCATGGATGATGAGCAGGATTTTTGCATGGTCTTTCAGGGTGGGATATCAGGACCGACTGATGTTAGCGCGCGCCGGTGTCGGCCCACACTGCTTGCCGCGCCATCACGGCCTCAAAATCGGGCCGCGCGAGCAAGGCGCCCAGCCACTGCGACAGCGCGGGCGCCGTCTGCTGTGCAAAGCGTGCCGCGTCGTGGCGGGCGAACTGGCGCACGAAGGGCGCGATGGCGAAGTCGGCCAGCGCGGGGCGGGTACCGAACAGGTAACGCGGTGCCGCACCACCCTCCAGCCGCACCGCCAGCAGCGACAGAAAGCCCTGGGCAACATCGAAATGCTGCGCCGCAAAGGCGCGCGCCAACGGATCGCTGTCACCCGCGTCAGGCGCCCCGCCACTCGGCGCGGTAGCGCGCGGGTACTTGTAGCGGTCGAGGTGCGGCTTGAAGTCGCGCTCGCAGGCCTCGATCAGGGCCAGCATCTCGGCCAGCGTGCCCTGCGCGGGCGTCAGCCAGCCCTCGGGATCGTGCTGCGCCAGCGCCCAGCGCATCACGTCCAAGCTTTCGTCGATGACCTGGCCACCCGGCAGCACCAGCACGGGCACCGTGCCCTTGGGCGACGCGACCAGCATGGCGGCGGGCTTGGCGCGCAGCGTGATCTCGCGCAGTTCCACGTCGAGCGCCGACACCTGCACCGCCCAGCGGGCGCGCATGGCGTAGGGGCAGCGGCGAAAGGTGTAGAGCACGGGGCGTGGCGTCATGCGGGCATTCTGGCAAAGCGCGCGACACAGCTGGTCACAACACGCCCCCACCGGCGGGGCGGGAACTCTGGCCTTCGTGCGGCCTCGCACCTATAGTGGGGACGTGGCGCACCATGCCCCACCACGCGGGGCGGAACAGGTTCCGACTACCGCCCTTTCTGCCGATGTATGGAGAAGACAAACCATGCACCAGCTCTTGACCCAATTCACCGTCCGCTGGTTGTCGCTGATGACCGGCGCGGCCCATGCCACCACGGCGCTTCGCGCGATGACGCGCCACGCACCCGAGAGCGACCCCGACGATGAAGTGCCGCGCGAACTGCCCACGGTGCCTTTGCCGACCGTGGCTGTGCCCTCGGTACCTTTGGCCACCTGGCCCAAGCCGGCCTGATGACCACCGCGCATTCGGCGCCCCACGGTGCCGGATGCTGGACCGAATCTGTTTTTCGCTCTCGTTTCAATAGCTGCTGGCGCTGACCAGACAAGCGATGCAGGCCTATTTGCTCTGCAAGCCCTTGAGCTTTTCAAACGCCGAAGCCATGGCGCCCTGGGGCGTGGGCGCGTTGCCCCTGCCCTGCCCGCCTGCGTAGCCACCGCGGCCGCGGTCGCCCCGGCCGGCGTGCTCGAAGCGGTTCTCGCGTGGGCCATCGCGGCGCGGCGCCTGCGCGTCCAGCTTCATCGTCAGGCTGATGCGCTTGCGCGGCACGTCCACTTCGAGCACCTTCACCTTCACGATCTGGCCGGCCTTGACGACCTCGCGCGCGTCGTTGACGAACTTGTTCGACAGCTGGCTCACGTGCACCAGGCCATCCTGGTGCACGCCCAGGTCGACGAAGGCGCCGAACTGGGCGACGTTGCTCACCGTGCCTTCGAGCACCATGCCCTCCTTGAGGTCGGCAATGTCTTCCACGCCCTCGTTGAAGCGCGCCACCTTGAAGTCGGGGCGCGGGTCGCGGCCGGGTTTTTCCAGCTCAGCCAGGATGTCCTTCACCGTCACGGCGCCGAACTGTTCGGTGGCGAAGGCTTCGGGCGAGCGGCAGAGCAGTTCGCTGCGGCCCATGAGCTGGTCGATGGGCTTGCCGGTCTTGACGATGATCTGCTCCACCACTGGGTAGGTCTCGGGGTGCACGCCGGTCATGTCCAGCGGGTTGTCGCCGCCGCGAATGCGCAGAAAGCCCGCGCTCTGCTCGAAGGTCTTGGGGCCGAGGCCGCTGACTTCCAGCAGCTGTTGGCGGCTTCTGAACGCGCCGTGCGATTCGCGCCAGCGCACCACGGCCTTGGCCACGGTGCCCGACAGGCCCGACACGCGCGCAGCAGGGCGCGCTGGCGGTGTTCAGATCGACACCGACACCGTTCACGCAGTCCTCGACCACGGCGTCGAGCTGGCGCGCCAGTTCGCTCTGGTTCACGTCGTGCTGGTACTGGCCGACGCCGATGCTCTTGGGGTCGATCTTCACCAGCTCGGCCAGCGGGTCTTGCAGGCGGCGCGCGATGCTGGCGGCGCCGCGCAGACTCACATCCACGTCGGGCAGTTCCTGGCTGGCGTATTCGCTGGCCGAATAGACCGAGGCGCCGGCTTCGCTGATTACTATCTTTTCAATAGCTGGTGGCGCTTGTTCTGCAAGCGCTGCAGCCTGTTTTTGCACCAATTTGATCAGGTCGCCCGCGAGCTTGTCGGTCTCGCGGCTGGCGGTGCCGTTGCCAATGGCGATGAGCTGCACACCGTGTTTGGCCACCAGCTTGGCAGCGTGTGCACGCTGCCGTCCCAGTCCTTGCGCGGCTCGTGCGGGTAGACGGTGGCGGTGTCGACCAGCTTGCCGGTGGCATCAACCACGGCCACCTTCACGCCGGTGCGGATGCCGGGGTCGAGCCCCATGACGGCCTTGGCGCCGGCGGGCGCGGCCAGCAGCAGGTCGCGCAGGTTGTCGCCGAAGACCTTGATGGCCACCTGCTCGGCATCTTCGCGCAGGCGGGCGAACAGGTCGCGCTCGGTGCTCAGGCTGAGCTTCACGCGCCAGGTCCACGCCACGCACTTGCGCAGCAGGTCGTCGGCCGGGCGGCCCTGGTGGCTCCAGCCCAGGTGCAGGGCGATGCGGCCTTCGGCGAGGCTGGGGGCTGGGCCTTTGGCCGACGACGCCACACCCTGCCCTCTCCCGCACGCGGGAGAGGGAGCGAGTCCGCAGCGCCTCGGCTGTTGACTCCCTCGCCCCTTTGGGGAGAGGGCTGGGGTGAGGGCTGACGGCCTCCGGCACCACCAGCTTCGCATCCAGAATCTCCAGCGCCCGCCCACGGAACACCGCCAGCGCGCGGTGGCTGGGCACGCGGCCGATGGGCTCGTCGTAGTCGTGGTAGTCGCGGAACTTGGCGACCTCGGGGTCGTTCTCGTTCTTGCCGGCGGCCAGCTTGCTTTGCAGCAGGCCTTCGGCCCACAGCCATTCGCGCAGGCCTTGCACCAGCGTGGCGTCCTCGGCCCAGCGCTCGCTCAGGATGTCGCGCACGCCGTCCAGCACGGCAGGGATGGTGGTGAAGTCTTCGCCGCCCTCGCCTTTCTCTGCCTTCACGAAGGGCTTGGCCGCTTCTTGCGGATCCAGCGTCGGATCGGCCCACAGTTGATCCGCCAGCGGCTCGATGCCGAACTCGCGCGCAATCTGCCCCTTGGTGCGGCGCTTGGGCTTGTAGGGCAGGTACAGGTCTTCCAGTTCCTGCTTGGTGGCCGCGGCGTCGATGGCGGCGCGCAGCTCGGGCGTGAGCTTGCCCTGTTCGTCGATGCTTGTCAGGATGGCGGCGCGACGCTCGTGCAGCTCGCGCAGGTAGGCCAGGCGCGCTTCCAGCTCGCGCATCTGCACGTCGTCGAGGCCGCCGGTGGCCTCCTTGCGGTAGCGGGCGATGAACGGGACGGTGGCGCCGCCGTCGAGCAGTTCGACGGCCACGGCGACCTGGTTTTCACGTACTTTGAGCTCGGCGGCGATCTGGGCGGTGATGGAAAGCATGCGTGCGTGCCGCGCGGCGGCATGCGCCGCCCGGCGAGTCGAGCGGGGAAGTTTGCCACAGCAGATGCCGCGCGCCGCAGGCGGCACGGGCAGGATCAGGCCGGGGCGCGGCGCCGTTCCGCCGTCGGCTGGATCAGCGCCGCCATGGGCACCTGCAGGCGCACGCGCGTGCCCTCGCCCGGCGCGCTTTCCACGCTCAGCTGGCCGTGCATCTGGCTGGCGCGCAGCACCATGCCCGAAAGGCCTTTCCCGTGCGACGCACGGTGCGGTTCGCCCGACGACGCGGTGCGCGCATAGCGCTCGTACGCCATGCCCTTGCCGTTGTCGGCGATTTCCAGCAGCAGCGCGTCGGCGCTGTTCATGTGGCAGCAGCTCAGCACCACGGTGTCGGCGCCGGAATGCCGCACGGCGTTGGCCAGCGCCTCCTGCGCCACGCGCAGCACCTGGCGCGCGGCGGGCCCTTGCGCGCGCTCGAGCTGCTCCTCATCGACCAGGCGCCATTGCAGATCCATGCCAGCCGCAGCCAGCAACGGCTGCATGCGATAGCGCAGGCTGGCCAGGTGACTGACGACCGAGCCCTCCTCGTTGATGCCATCCACCAGGAGCTTCAGCTCCAGCAGGCATTGCTGCAGCGTGGCGGCGGTGGCGCGCTGCTCGGGCGAGCCGGCATCGAGCGCCGAGATGAGGGTGGTCAGCTGCGAGCCCACGCCATCGTGCAGGTCCTGGGCCAGCTGGCGTTGCACCTGGTGCGCAGACGAGCCGCCCTCGCCGATCGATCTGCGCGAGTTGCCGACGCGCTGCGTCAGCGCCAGCCACAGTACGAACAGCGCCACCGCAAAGAAGTAGTGCGAGACCGACACCAGTGCCGGCCCATCAGCGGCCTGCCGCAGGTCGGTCAGCACCACGCCCAGGCCCAGCACGGCCACCAGCAGCACCATCCAGCTCTCGGCATCGGTGCGGCGCCAGATGGCGTGCGCCAGGCGCAGCACCAGGGCGGTGATGCCCAGCGCATTGACCCAGAACCACGCCTGGCCCCATCCGGCCGGCAGCGCGGCCGCCTGCAGCGGCGCCAGAAACAGGCCGAGCGCGGCCTGACTGGCCATCAGCACCTTGTCGCCCCAGCCCAGGCCCCGCACCCAGGCCATCAGGAAGGCCGACACGGCCAGGATCGTGAGTTGATAGCTGCCCCGTGTGGCGGCCCGCACCACTTCATCCGGGGCACCCAGACGCCCCAGTTCGCCGGCCGCCAGCAGGGCGGACCAGGCCAGCAGCGCCAGGCCATAGCGCAGATCGCGCGTATCGCCACGCTGGCGCCAGCCCAGCAGGGCGTAGCCCGCCAGGCCGGCTCAGCAACAGCACCGGCCACATGATGGACATGGCTATCCGGCCCTCCTGCCGGTCATGGCCGGCACTGCCGCGACGTCAAACGGCCTGCGCGTCGACAGCGCTCACTACAGCAGGCCACGCATCGACGCCAGGTTCACGGCCTGCGCTCGCGTTCGAACCTGCAGCTTGCGGTACATGTTCTTGATGTGCGTGTTCACCGTCTGGTCGCTGATGCCCAGGCGCTTGCCGATCTCGCAACTGGTGTGGCCCGTGGCCACCAGCCGCAGGATCTCGCGCTCGCGATCCGACAGCTTCTCGCCCGAGGCCGCGCCGCTGGCATGCGCGGGCACGCCGGCAGCCCGTGGGCTGCCATCCAGCCGCTTCATCAGCCGGCGCGCCAGGTTGGGTGTGATCGACGCCCCGCCGTTGACCACCTGCAGCACCGCTTGCGGGAAGCTGCCGAACCAGGAGTTCTTGATCAGATAACCCGTGGCGCCCAATTCGAACGCGTGAATGGCGTGCTCTTCGTCTTCCATGGCCGACACCACCACCGCCTCGGCCACCGGCCGCATGCTTTTCATGTATTCGATCAGCTGGAACCCGGTGCCGTCGCCCAGGTTCAGGTCGACCAGCATGACATCGAACTCGTGCAGCGCAATCAGGCGCTTGCCCTCGCGCAGCGACGCCCCTTGGCCCACCAGGTGGATGCGGGGTCGGTCAGCAACTCCTGCGACACCACGCGGCGCATGTGGGGTCGTCGTCCACCAGCAGCACCTGCACCGGCTGATCGGGCTGGCCGATGAGGAAGTCGGGCCAGCTCGATCCGAAAGTCATCGGTGCTGCAGGCTTGTCAACTGCCTTGCCCCCACGGCCCGGTGACGCCGGGTCCCTCCAGTCCATGTTGGTTGTGCTCATGTCGATCCCCCGGCGCCTGCGTTTCGAAACATCTGTAACCCCTCCAAGCCTGCGACGCCTGCGACTCGGGAGCTGAACGCGGAGTTGTAAACATCTCCTGCGCACAAGTTGTGAACTTTGCACAAAAACTTAGGCTTTGTCACAACATCGAAGAGGGATATCCTGCGCTTCTTTTCCAATATTTGCAATAAACACTTTTTGTTACTACCCCATCGAAATCCGTTGAATGCTATCCAAGCAGGAGCTGCGCGCTGTTGTAGTGAGCCATGATCCGCGAGGTTGGAGCCCCCAAACACATGCCACATGTCCACCATACGACGTATCCATTTGTAGCGATTGGTGTCGGGCTGAATGCGCAGGACACTGCACCCCGACGACACCGCATGACGAGCACCGAAAAACAGGGAGGCCGGATGCGGCGGAGTCACCCCCGGAACTGCTGGAATTCGCCCGCCGCTCCGGATCCGTGTCTCACCACACCTTTGGAGGATCTCATCATGAACGCGAAACTGCTTTTCCTGACCGCTGCGTTTGTCGCCACGTCTGCGATGGCCCAAGACGCAAGTTTTAAGCCGAAGGATCCACCGGCTCCGTCTCCTTCGCCGACGCCTGAGGCCTGCGACCTGTGCGCCCACGACATCGTCCTGAAGGGCCCGACCATCCAGGTGACCGCGCTGAAAAACACCGCTTCCATCGCCTGGGCCAGTGGCGCCGACTCCAAGGCCGTCAACAACATGTCCAGCAACACCAGCGGCGTGCTGATCGACCAGGGCGTCGAGTCGACCCAAATCACTGCGCTCAAGAACAGTGGCGTGCTGGCTTACGCAAGTGCCAGCGACTCGTATGCGAACAACAACCTGGCCAGCAACGTGGGCTCGGTCGGCGTCGGCGCCGACCAACTGCAGATCGTCCTCGGCAAGGGCGCCTTCCTGGCTGCCAAGGCCACTGGCACCGGATCCAGGGCGGTGCAGAACTTCTCCAGCAACAACGCCTGCCTGACCTGCGAATGAGCGATCAAAGGGCCTGAAGCGCACGGCGGAACCGGTGGCCCCCGTCCCGGTTCCGCCGTTTTTATTCTTGTCGAAAGGGGATTGCCATGAAGCTCAAGCTCCTGTCCATCGCCCCTGGCCTGGTTCTGCTTTGCGCTGCGCAGAGCGGCTGGGCGCAGTTCGCCCCCGCTCGGACCCGATCATGCTGAACGGTCAGGTCAGCTACCTGGCCCTGCCCGCTCCGCCGTTTCAGCCCTCGGGGCAAATCGAAAACGAAACGGATATTCCGTCCTGGCTGCAGGCCAAGGTATCGCGCTATGAAGCCAAGGCTTTTTCCGCGCTCGAAGGCGGCAGCGGAACTGTCCAAACCGAGCGCGATGTCGTCAGCCGGCAGACCGGCAACGCCCTGCAGCGCACCTGCACCACGGAAGTGGCGAGCAACACCATCGCCCCTACCGCAGCCGGCCCTTCAGGCCGCTACGGCATGAGTGGTGGAGACCAGATCGCGGTGCTGCGCGGCGACGTGGTCACCATCTGCAAATAAGAAGCTGCGCGGCACGCCGCCAGCACCAGCAACTGAGAGGCTCGCCAGAGCGGAGGGAGGACATCATGGGACACGGCAACTTCTCGGGCGCTGCCGAACGCGGAGGGAAAGCGCGGACATTGCTGTTCTGCGCTCTGGCCGCGGTCGCCGTCCTCGGGCTGCGCCACCCCGCTGTCGCCCAAGGAGGATGCCCTCTTCCAGTCCTACGCCAGTGCCACCGACCGGCCCGCCACGCGGCCGGTCCGCTCGATGTCCAGCTTCAGCGACTCGCTGGTCTGCATGGACCGGATGATGCGCGACGCCGAGGTGCCGACCACGCTGATCACCAGCAAGTACATCCCCGATTTCTCGGGGCGCGTGCCGGTGGCGGCCAAGGAAATGGTGATCACCGCGCTGTCGCAGATGTCGCGCCAGTCGAATGCGTTCCGCTACGTCGATTTCGAGGTCGACATCGCGCGCCAGGACACGGTGCAGAACCTGACCACCATCCTGCTCAACAACAACCAGATGGAGTTGCAGCGTCCGGCGCTGTATGTGTCCGGTGCCATTTCCTTCGTCGATCAGAACGTGCTGAGCAACCGGCACAGTGCAGGGCTTTCGGGCGCGCGCATCGAAGCCGGCTACGACCGCAGCCGCGCCGCCACCATCATCGGGCTGGAGATGCACCTGGGCGACTTTCGCACGCGCACGCTGATCCCAGGGCTGGACTCGGCCAACGAGGTCATCATGGGCACCTCGGGCCAGGGGCTGGATCTGGCCGGCCGCATTGGTACCTACGGTGTGCAGTTCAACGTCGGCCGCGACCTCGTGCAGGGCTCGGGCGCGGCGATGCGCACCCTGGTGGAGCTGGCCGCGATCGAGCTGGCGGGCAAGTGGACCCACCTGCCCTATTGGCGCTGCCTGACGCTGGACAACACCCACCCCGAATTCCAGCGCCAGCTGCGCGTGTGGTACGACGAGGGCGACCGCACCACGCGCTCGCGCATGGTGCAGCGCTATCTGGCGAGCCGAGGCTACCTCGCAGCGTCCGAAACGGCACTGCCACCGGGCCACGCCCTGCTGCGCGAAGCGGTCGGCCGCTTCCAGGCCGATGTGGGTGCGGTGGTCACGGGCGAGATCGACTTCCCCGTCTATGAGCGCGCTTTGCGCGATTTCGTGGCCGTGGGCGAAGACGGGCAGCTGGCGCGCGTCGGATGGGCCGAGTTGAGTGCTGGCCAGACGAAGATCGAACCCTTCACGATCGATCTGCAGATCGAGAACACCAGCCGGGACCGCACGGCTTTCGAGGCGGGGACGCACATCTTTGCGTCGGCGACGATTTCGCGTGCCGCACACCTGTTCTGCTACATCAACGACGCCAATGGCAACATCGTCAAGATCCAGCCCAACATGCTGAGTCCCGAATCGCTGGTGTCGGCCAATCAGGCCATCCGGCTGCCCGACTGGATGGTGCCTTATCCGGCGTTCGTGTTGACCGCAGGCGCCAAGGGCTCGGAAGCGCTGATGTGCGTGGCCACCAACGAAGACCCGATGCTGAAGATGCCGCCTGAGCTGAACGTGCCCGCGCTGACCCGCATGCAGGGCGTCGCGTCGCTGCAAGCCTTGCGTGAGCAATTCGAGGCCGCGGTGGGTGCCGGCAACATGGCCGCGCAGACCCTGGAATGGCGCATCCTGCCGGCGCGCCCCGCTGCCGCAGCCGCAGCGGGCAAGAACGGCGCCGCCCAGTAAGGCGACGCACGGGCCATGAGCACCGCAGCGTCAACATGCGGGCCGCCGGATGCGCCACCCGCGCGGCGCGGACTGGCGCATGGGCATGGTCGCCACGAGCCTGCTGATCGCCTGCGTATCGGTACAGGCAGCAGCGCGGGCGGCAACGCTGCCTGAGATCCAGGCGCCGACCGCAAGGGTGCCGGATGTCCAGGCGCCCAGCGGTCAGGCGCCGGCCGTCAGCTTGCCGCGCAACCCGTTGCCGCCAGCCGATCCGGTGGCCAATCCTTCTCAGCGAGCTGCCGACCCTCAACTGGGGCCTGTGCGTGCGCCGGCATCGCCCGCGCTGCCGGAGGCGCGTCAGACGAGCAACCTTCTGGCCGATCCTGCCGTGCGCAGGGATCTGGACCTGCTGCGCCGCCAGGCACAACCCCGGTCGGGCTTCGGCAGCACCAATGCGGCGGCCAATGCCGCCTGGACGCTGGGGCTGATCGACCTGCACGGCGGCGCAGGGCCGCGCTCGACGGCCTCGGCGCAGATGTGGTTCGAGCGCGCAACGCGTTTCGGACGCCAGCCGCTGGCCAACGCCGGCCTGGCCTGGTGCGCACTTGATGGCTGCGCGGGGCCGCCCGACACGTCGGCCGCGCGGCAGGCCATCAACAAACTGCGTGCGCACCACCGTGCCCGGGCGCTCTATCTGGAATGGGTGCTGGAGAGCCGCGCACAACCCCTTGCCGTGCGCTCCAGTGACCCCCAGGGCGTGACCAGCCTGCGCTTGCCCCTGCGCCAGATGCTGGAACGCGCCGCAGCCGAGGGCGATACGCAGGCGCATATAGAGCTGGGGCTGGAGGCCATCGTCAACGGCGATCTGCGCAGCGCGCAACATCTGCAGGCCGCGGCGCCGCACTCTGCGGCCGCGGCCAATCTGAAACTGCTCGATCTGAAGGATGCGCGGCCGGCGTCGGCCGCCGCGACGGAGGCCGATCGATTGCTGGAAAGAGCCCAGCGCGCGCACCGTGGCGTCGTGGTGCCTGCCAACTACGCGGAAGCCATGCGGCTGTACCAGGCCGCTGCCGCCCAGGGCAGTGCCGCGGCCAAGCGCATGCTGGCGCTGATCACATCCCGCCCGCAGCCCGATGGCACGATCAACATCGCCTGGATGTCGCAGCTGGCCTGGCTGGACACGGCCAACAACCTGCCGCAGCTGGACACGCGCTCGCTCTCCACCATGATGTACCGCGACCCAACGCCGTTGTTCGACCTGCTGCCCGACGAATGGCAGCGCCGGCTCAACACGGTACCGCGCTGAAGCCGCGGGTGCTACTGCGCGGCCAGACCGGGCAGTCCGCGCGCGGCCGTGGGCACCAGCAGACGCAGCGGCCGGGGCGCGAGCTGAAACACCAGCGGCGCCGGCAAGTGCGCAAGCTCGCCGTCGATGGCGAGCTGCATGCCGCCACTGCCCCGGCCTGGCTGCACCACCAGCCGATCGACGGAGAAACTGTCCACGCGCGCGGCACCGTCCAGCCGGCCGATGCTGCCGCGCAGCATTCGCCACAGCGTGGCGAGCGGCGGCGCCGGCGGCAGGGTGATGGCGAGCAGGCGCCCTGCTTCGGCGGCCAGCGGTTCGCGCAGGCCCAGGGCGCGCAGCTGCAGATCGTTGTGGCCGACGAACAGCGTGCGCGTGCGCACCACGCGGGTTTCGGTGCCGTCGTGCAGCTCCAGCGTCATCAGGCTGCGGCCGCGCAGCAGCGTGCCCAGCCCGGCGATCCAGGCCACCAGCCGGCTGCGGCCATGGCGCTGCCCGCCCGCTTCCAGCAGGCGCGGGTACAGGCCGACGCTGGCGTTGACCAGAAACAGTCGCTCGCCCACCATGCCCACCGGCACCGGCTGCACGCGCGCGCCAGCAAGGCGTCCACCGCGGCATCCAGATCGGTCGACATGCCGTGCGTGCGGCCGAAGTAGTTGAGGCTGCCCTGCGGCAGCACGCCCATCGGCAGGCCGGCGTTCCACACCGCCTGCGCGACAGCGTTCAGCGTGCTGTCGCCGCCCGCCGCCACCACGATGCCGCGCGCATCGCGGGCGGCGTTGACGGCGCGACCGATGACGGCGCCCAGTTCACCCGGCTGGCGGGCGACGAAGCATTCAGCCCGCCGGCCGGCGGCGCGCAGGCGCTCGGCCACGTGCCGGCTGACATCGGGCGTGTCGCCGCGCCCGGACGCCGCGTTGAAGACGAGGAACAAAGGGGCTGGTGCCGACGGCATGGGGGCACTGTAGGCGCCGCGTGCGTCGGCGGCTGTCGGCCGATGGCGCGAATGCCTATCGGCCCATCAGAAGAAATTGGTCTAATCGGGCTGCAGCG
Organism: Ottowia beijingensis; assembly: GCF_013423955.1. Classification (GTDB taxonomy): domain Bacteria; phylum Pseudomonadota; class Gammaproteobacteria; order Burkholderiales; family Burkholderiaceae_C; genus Ottowia; species Ottowia beijingensis. The sequence continues at coordinate 59,626 of NZ_JACCKX010000004.1, forward strand.
CAAGCGGGCGAGCGCAAGCAGCTATCCAAACCATAGTTAACGCACCCTGGGCCGCGACCTCAAGCCGCTTGACCACGCAGCGCCGCGCGCAGGCCGACGCCGATCTCCGGCCGTTCGGCAAACGGGTCGGGTGGGTTATGGATGGCGACGATCGCATCGGTGCGCGACTTGACGTTGCCCAGCGCCCTGGGGTGGCTGAAGACGTAGAACTGGTCGTGCGCGATGGCGTCGAACACCTTGTACGCCACCTCGGCGGCGGTGACCTTGCCGCTGCTCACGGCCTTGTCGGTCTGCGCCTGGCTGATGCGCTGCGAGGCGGTCATCTCGGCCGCGGGCATGTCGCCGGGGCGGTTGCGCTCGCTGTGGCTGATGCCGGTGGCGACGAAGTACGGGCACAGCACGCTGGCGCTGATCTGGTCGGTCACCAGCTTCAGGTCCTGGTACAGCGTCTCGGTCAGCGCCACCACGGCGTGCTTGCTGACGTTGTAGACGCCCATGTTGGGCGGCGTCAGCAGCCCGGCCATGCTGGCGGTGTTGACGATGTGGCCCTGGTACGCCGGGTCGGCCTTGGCCGCCTCCAGCATCATCGGCGTGAAGCCGCGCACGCCGTGGACGACGCCCCACAAGTTGACGCCCAGCACCCATTCCCAGTCCTTGACGGTGTTCTCCCAGACCAGGCCGCCCACCGCCACGCCGGCGTTGTTGAAGACGAAGTGCGGCGCGCCGAATGTTTCCTGCACCTGCCGGGCCAGCTGGTCCATCTCCGGCGCCTTGCTGACGTCGACGCGGCGCGCCAGGGTTTTGACGCCCAGGGCCTTGATCTCGGCCTCGGCCGCGGCCAGCGCATCGGGCTGGATGTCGACCAGCACCACGTTCATGCCGCGCTGCGCGGATGCGCGCTCCAGGCCGAAGCCCGAGCCGGCGCCGGTCAACACGGCGGTCTTGCCTTTGAAGTCGCTGATCATCAATCGGTCTCCATTCAGTGGTAAGGTTTGAAAAATATACTCCCAAGGTAGTCATGCTCTAGAGCCCGCCAGTAGGGCGCTAAAACCATATACTCCCATTGTTTGTGGTCAAGCCGGCATGGCCCGCGCGATCAGCGCATCCACGCCGGCGCCCGCGCCCAGCGTGCCGAACACGTCGTGCCGCTGCGCGATGCGCGAATCGCAGAAGGCGCCGAACACGGCGGACGGCGCGGTCTGCGCCAGCAGCGCGGCCTGCACCGTCAGCGCCACGTCGCGTGCCAGCGTGCGCGCGGTGGCTTCGGTGGCGTGGTGGTCAATCAGCGTGGGCAGCGTGTCGATCATGCGGTCGAGCGCGGCATGCTGGCCGCGCGCTGGCGCCAGCTCATGCGCCAGCGCGGCGGCTACGTCGCCCTTGCGCAAGGCGCGCAGAAGGTCCAGCGCCATGATGTTGCCCGCGCCTTCCCAGATGCTGTTGACCGGCATCTCGCGGTAGATGCGCGCGGGGATGCCCTCGCCGCCCTCTTCCACGTAGCCGTTGCCGCCCAGGCATTCCATGGCCTCCTGCGCGAACAGGCTGCCGCGCTTGGTGATCCAGAACTTGGCGATGGGCGTGAGCACGCGCGCCAGCAGGCGCTGCTGCTCGTCGCCCTGCTGGTCGAAGGCGCGCGCCAGCCGCATCGACAAGGCAATGGCTGCTTCGCTCTCCAACGCCAGGTCGGCCAGCACGTTCTTCATCAGCGGCTGCTCGATCAGGCGCTTGCCGAAGGCGCTGCGCTCGGCCGTGTGGTGCAGCGCGATCGACAGCGCCTGCCGCATCAGCCCGCTGGTGCCCAGCGCGCAGTCGAGCCGCGTCATGGTGCCCATGGCCAGAATCTGCGGCACGCCGCGGCCGGGCTCGCCCACCAGCCAGGCGAGAGTGCCGTCGAACTCGACTTCTGACGAGGCGTTGGCCTGGTTGCCCAGCTTGTCCTTCAGGCGCTGGATGCGCAGCGTGTTGCGCGTTCCGTCCGGTAATACGCGCGGCAGGAAGAAGCAGGACAGGCCGCCCTCGCCCATCCCTTCGACATACGCCAGCACCAGAAACGCATCGCACATCGGCGCCGAGAAGAACCACTTGTGGCCGGTCAGCCGATAGCGCTCCCCCACGCGTCACGCCCATCGTGCACCGCGCGCGTGGTGTTGGCGCGCACGTCCGAGCCGCCCTGCTTCTCCGTCATGCCCATGCCCATCGTCACGCCGGGTTTGTCGCGCCAGGGCTTCAGCGCCGGGTCGTAGGCGCGGGCAGCCAGCCTGGGCGCCCAGTCCTTGAAGATGGCCGGGTTGTCGCGCAGCGCGGGCGTGACGGCGTAGGTCATCGAGATCGGGCACAGCACCGAGGGTTCCAGTTCGGTGAACAGCTGGAACGCCGCCGCGCGCTTCACATGGGCGTGGCCGCTGGCCTGCTCATCGGGCGCATACGGCGTGCCGTGCAGGCCAGCCTCGGTGGCGGCGGCCATCAGCGCGTGGTAGCTGGGGTGGAATTCCACCTCGTCGATGCGGTGGCCCAAGCGGTCGTGCGTGCGCAGTTCGGGTGTGTGCACGTTGGCAGGCGCGCGTGGTTCTGCATGGCCGCGCTGCCGGCCAACTGGCCCAGCGCGGCCAGCGGCGCGGTGTTCAGGCCGGGGGCGTTGAACTTCAGCGCATCCTGCAGCGCCTGGTTGCCGGCGAACAGATTCACGTCGGCCAGCGGCGTGACCTGGTTGAAGACGTCGTGCGTGGCGGCCATGTGGTTCTCCTCAAGGTCGTGGCTTGCGCGGCGCGGGTGCGATCGGCTGCAGATGTTCATCGGCCAGGCCCACCAGCAGCGCGCGGCCATCGGGCAAGGCGCGGAACTCGCCAAAGCGCGCCTGCGCGAATGGCTCGCCCTGCCCTTCGGGGAAGTAGAACGCATCCGTGACCAGAACCCAGTCACCTTGGAGTCGCTTGACGGGCAACAAGCGCTCACCCGCGGCCAGCGGTGCGCCATCCTGCGCCAGACGCCGCACCGTGGCAACACCGCGCGCGTCCAGCGTCGCCACCACCTGGGCGTGGCGATTCAGACCCAGCCGGTCGTCCTCGTTCAGCGCCTTGCGCACGCCTTCAGGAAAAGCGAAGTTCAGCGCCATGTAGTCGCCCTGCATCAGCGAGCGCGGATCGCGCGGCGCCAGCGGCACGTAGATCTTCTGGCCCTGGGCGATCACCTGCTCCTTCTTCTGCACATCGAAATGCACCAAACCCAAGGACAGCAGCGCGCCAGCAGCTATCAACACAAGAGCAGACCAATGCGGACGTGGCGGCTCGACCTGCTGCGACGTGGCCGCCGGCGGCGCGCGCATGGCCCACAGCGCCAGCCCCAGCGCCGCGCCCAGGCCGGCCAGCAGCGCCGCCTTGTGGGCCAGCGGCCAGTCGAGCGCGTAATAAAGCCCGACAGCTGCGCCAGCAGGGCCGCCAGTGCCAGCCCCAGCATCAGCCGCCGCCCGGTGCCCAGCGCCAGCGTACCGACCAGCGCCACCACGCCGATGTGCGGCACCACCAGGCAGCCCACCAACAGCACCGAATACAACAGCGCCAGCAGCACCAGCTCGCGCGCCGGCAAGCGTTCGCGCAGGTGCCAGTGGCGCAGCAGCCAGATCGCCGCGCCTAGCACCAACGCGATCTGCAGCAGCTGCGGCCAGCCCGGATCGAAGATGCGTGCCAGCCCGGCCGTGGGCACGTCAGCCGAGCCCGCCGGCCCGCCGCGCAGCATGCCCAGCAACCAGAAGTGGCGCGTGGCGCCATACGCCACCGCGAGCAGCAGCGCCACGCCGGCGCCATCGGCCAGCGCATGCAGCGCACCGGCCCATGGGCGGCCCGACACGCGCGGTTCGCGCGCCACCCACAGCGCCCAGCCCAGCGCCAGCAGCGCGGCGTTGATGACCATCGGGAAGGCGCTGAAGCGCCACTCCCACCGCGCCCAGTCGTTGGCGGCGTGGCCCGCGCCCAGCGGCCACAGCACCACCGCCAGCGCCACGCCGGCAACCAGAAAGCCCAGCACGCGCTGCACCCAGGCGACGCGGGTCGACAGCGCCGTCCCCAGCAGCACCAGCAGGATGGTCAGCAACTGCGGGTTGTGCAGCGCGCCCTCGAAGCCGATCGCCAGCAGGGCCAGCCCCGCCAGCAAGGCACTGAACGCCAGTTGCGTGACGAACATCGCAGGCCGCGCGCGCAGCAGCAGCGCGGCGCCGCCGATCAGCACCGCTGCCATGACGAACGCGCCCGGCGGCTGAAAGAAGAAGCGGCTGGCCAGCAGACCCAGGAAGCCCATGAACGGCAGCACCACCAGTTGCGCACCGATGAAGCTGAGCACGGTGATGATCCATGAAGGCCCGGCCTCGTCCTGCCAGGCCGCACGGGCTTCAGGTGGCAGCAGACCCTCAGCCTGCGCGCGTTCGATAAGACGGCGCTCGGTCATTGCGGCGGCGCTCATGCCTGGCCCTCCTCGCGCTGCAGGCGGTACAGCCAGGTGCCGCTGGTGCCCACGCACACGGCGGCGATCAGCGTCAGCAGCAGCGTCACGCCAGCGCTGTCGCCGCGCGCGCCGTCCAGCAGCAGGCGCGCGAAGCCGCCCACCACCACCACGTTCAGCGCCAGAACCGACAGACCCAGCACCACGAAGTCGCGCGGCCGCAGCGCCCACGCCAGCGCCGCTGCACCCAGCACCAGCAGACCGTTGAAGAAGTACTGCCAGAGCTGGTCGCGCATGAGCAGGCCGAAGACGGCATAGGCACACCAGGCGCCCAGCGCCATCAACGCCGCCAGCCGCCAGCTGAGTGGCGCCGTGGCAGCGCCTTCGCGCAGCAGACGCAAGCGCGGCAAGGCCAGCGGCAGCAGGAACACCGCCACCCACAGCACGGGCGTGAGCAGACTGCGCGACGAACGGCCGCCCAGCAGCGTCTGCAAGGGGCTGAACAGCGCATCGCCCGACCACAGCGCCAGCGCCAGGCCGGTGATCAGCAGCCACACAGCCCAGAACGCATCGCGCCGCACGGCCAGCGCCCACACCAGCGCCAGCGCGGCCCAGGTGGCGAACAGCTGCCAGGCATCGGCGCCTGTCTGGTAGGTCTGGCCCACGAAGGCCAGCAAGCCACCCAGCGCCAGCGTGGCCAGCAGCAACAGCGCCGTGCGCCCGCGCGGCCACAGCAGCGCAGCCCCGCGCTGGCCAGCACGGCGCCTTCCAGCAGGTGCAGCTTGAAGGCGCGCGTCTGTTCCTGCCAGTTGGCCGCCACCCAGAAGATCAGGCCCGCCCCCAGCAGCATCGCTGCCAGCACGGCCAGGCCGCGGTGTAGGTGCGTTGCCAGCGCATCGGGTCGCCGGTGCAGGCCGGAAAGCGCCCACAGCCGCTGCGTGCGGCCGTCATCCAGCGCGAAGCGCCGGGCCAGTTGGTGAATCAGGGCGTGCATGCCATCTCCTCGGTACAGACGCGCGGATTGTGGCCGCGAGGTGCTGCGGGAGCGGTGTGCACGTGTGCCCGGGAGCGTGTGGCGATACCACAGGGCGCGCCGGCCGGCACGCCCAGCGCCCATGAGGTCAGATCAGCTTGACCAGTTGCTTGCCGAAGTTCTTGCCCTTGAGCAGGCCAAGGAAAGCCTCGGGCGCGCTCTCGATGCCCTGCGCCACGGTTTCGCGCGGCTTCAGCTTGCCCTGCGCGACCAGCGTGCCGAGTTCCTGCAGCGCCTGCGGCCACAGCTCCATGTGCTCGCTGACGATGAAGCCCTCGATCTTCAGGCGGTTGACCAGGATCAGCGCCGGGTTCTGCAGCGGCAGCGGTGCGCCATCGTAGCCGGCGATCATGCCGCACACGGCCACGCGCGCGAAGGCGTTGGTGCGCAGCAGCACGGCGTCGAGGATGTAGCCGCCCACGTTCTCGAAGTAGCCGTCGATGCCGTTCGGGCAGGCTTCCTTCAGTGCCTTGGCCATGGTTTTGACGTCGGGGTGCTGGCGGTAGTCGATGCAGGCGTCGAAGCCGAGTTCATCGACCGCGTAGGCGCACTTCTCCGGCCCGCCCGCGATGCCGACCACGCGGCAGCCGCGCGCCTTGGCCAGCGCGGCGTAGGCACTGCCCACGGCACCTGAGGCGGCGCTGACCACCACGGTCTCGCCTTCCTTGGGCGCGATGATCTGCGTCAGGCCGTACCAGGCGGTCACGCCTGGCATGCCCACGGCGCCCAGGTAGTACGACAGCGGCACGTGCGTGGTATCGACCTTGCGCAGCATGCCCGGCGCGTTGCCGTCGACCACGCTGTATTCTTGCCAGCCGCCCATGCCGACGACCTGATCGCCGGTCTTGAACTTCGGGTGCTTCGATTCGACGACCTCGCCCACCGTGCCGCCGATCATCACTTCGCCCAACGGCTGCGGCTGGGCGTAGCTCTTGCTCTCGTTCATGCGGCCGCGCATGTAGGGGTCAAGGCTCAGGTAGTGGTGGCGCACCAGCACTTCGCCCTCTTTCAGCGCGGGCGTGTCGGTGGTGACGAGCTTGAAGTTGCCGGCGACGGCTTCGCCCTCGGGGCGGTTGTCGAGCAGGATCTGGCGGTTGCTGGGCATGGAATCTCCTTTGCTTTCAGTTTGATAGCTGCCAGCGCTTGCTGCATAAGCGCTGCAGGCCGATTTGGCTTGAAAAATCAGTCGGTGGGCAACGGCCCCTTGGTGTGGTCGGGCCGCTCGGCCGGCGGCACGTATTTGAAGGTGCCGGTGGCGTGCGCGCACAGCTGGCCGCTGGCGTCGAACACCGAGCCTTCGACAAAGGCCATGCTGCGCGTGCGGTGCATCAGCCGGCCCTGGCCGACCAGCGGTTCGCCGTTCTTCGACGCCGGCGCCGGCCGCATGAAGCTGGTTTTCATCTCGATGGTGACCACGCCCATGCCCGGCTGCACGCTGCGCGCCGCCGTGGCCATGATGACGTCGAGAAAGGTCATCACCGCCCCGCCATGCGTGACGCCGAACGAGTTGCAATGCTCGGGCCGGGGGCGTAGTGCATGACGGATTCACCGCCCTCGAACTTCTCCAGCGTGAAGCCGAGTTCGATGACGAAGGGGATGACGGCGCCGAAGTCGAGGCTCATGGTGTTTGGCGGTGAGGTCGTTGCCCCTCTCCCGCTGGCGGGAGAGGGTTTGAGGGTCAGACAGGTCCATGGCACACAGGCCATTGATCGGGAAGGGACTGCTGCCCCCTCACCCCTGCCCTCTCCCCGAGGGAGAGAGATATACCGGCGCACCCACATCAACCTCATCCCCCGGTCACCACGCTCACCCCGCCATCTACCGCCAGCCACTGGCCGGTGATGTGCTTGCCGGCGTCGCTGGCGTACAGCAGCGTGATGCCCTTCAGGTCCTCGTCGTCGCCCAGGCGGCGCAGTGGCGCGTTGGCAATCAGCTTGTCGACGCCCAGGTTCTCCAGCGTGCCGCGCGTCATCTTGCTGGGGAAGAAGCCGGGGCAGATGGCATTGACGGTGATGCCGTACTTGCCCCACTCGCAGGCCAGCGCGCGCGTGAAGTTGACGACCGCGCCCTTCGAGGTGTTGTAGGCGATGGTCTGCATCTCGGGCGGGTTGCCGCCCAGGCCGGCGATGCTGGCCAGGTTGATGATGCGACCGGACTTGCGGCCGATCATCGATTTCTTCGCGATGCGCTGGCTCAGGATGAAGTAGCCGCGCACGTTGAGGTTCATCACCTTGTCCCAGGCTTCCAGCGGGTGGTCTTCGGCCGGCGCGCCCCAGGCGGCGCCCGCGTTGTTCACCAGAATGTCGATGTCGCCCATGCGCTCCAGCGTCTCGTCGGCCAGGCGGTGGATGTCGGCCTCGATGGCGCAGTCGGCGGCGATCCAGCGCGCGTCGATGCCGGCGGCTTGCAGATCGGCCACGGCTTCTTCCAGATCACTCGCCTTGCGCGAGCTGAGCATGATGCGCGCGCCCGCCTCGCCCAGCGCATGCGCCATCTGCAGGCCCAGGCCGCGCGAGCCGCCGGTGACGAGGGCGGTCTTGCCCTTGAGATCGAAGAGTTGCTGGATGGTGCGGGTCATGGGCTTCCTCGGGTATCGGTGTTCAGAACGCTGCCTCGGGCATGCTGGCACAGGTCATGTCGCGGCTTTCCACCACAACCAGGCGTCAATCTTGGGCAATTCGTAATGATAGAAATAGGTCGTTGCGCCCGCCACGCCTGCGCGGTGCGCTTCGTCTTTGAAGCGCCTGCGGGCGACAGCTCCAGCCAGATCCACGCCAGCACGACGTGACCGAAGGCCTGCATGTAGGGCACGGCGTTGGCCAGCGCCTCGGTGGGTTCGCCGGTAGCCCAGGCGGCTTTCGTCGCCGCGCCCACGCGCGCCAGGGCCTGCGCCAGGGCGTCGGCGTGCGCCGACAGCGCGGGCTGCGGCCTGGCCCTGGCGATGGTGGCCTGGATGCGCGCGGCCAGCAGTTGCAGGCCCTTGCCCTCCTCCATCAGCACCTTGCGGCCCAGCAGGTCCATGCCCTGGATGCCGTGCGTGCCTTCGTGGATCATGTTCAGGCGGTTGTCGCGCCAGTACTGCTCGACGGAGAAGTCGCGCGTGTAGCCGTAGCCGCCGTGGATCTGAATGGCGAGCGAGTTGGCCTCCAGACAGTTCTCGCTCGGCCAGCTCTTGGCGATGGGGTCAACACTTCCAGCAGCAGGCGGGCCTCGTCGGCCTGGGCGGCATCGCCGGTGTGCTGCTCGTCGACCAGCTTGGCGCAGTACAGCAGCAGCGCCAGCGCGCCTTCGCAATAGCTCTTCTGGATCAGCAGCATGCGCTTGATGTCGGCATGCTCGATCAGGCGCACCGGTGGCTGGCTCGGGTCCTTGCCGGCAGGGCCCACGGGGCGGCCCTGGGTGCGCGTCTTGGCGTAGTCCAGCGAGGCCTCGTAGCCCGCCAGGCCCAGCATGGTCGCCGCCATGCCGATGGCGATGCGCGCCTCGTTCATCATGTGGAACATGCAGCGCAGGCCCTGGTGCGGCTGGCCGACGAGGTAGCCCACGGCTCCCGCTTCGCCATCGACCTTGAACTGGCCTTCGCCGAAGTTCAGCAGCGTGTTGGTGGTGCCACGCCAGCCCAGCTTGTGGTTCAGGCCGGCCAGCGCCACATCGTTGCGCACGCCGGTCAAGTTGCCCTCGGTGTCGACCAGCTTCTTCGGCACGATGAACAGCGAGATGCCCTTCACGCCCGGAATCAGCTTGCCGTCCGGCCCCGGGATCTTGGCCAGCACGAGGTGCACGATGTTCTCGGTCAGCTCGTGCTCGCCCGAGGAGATCCACATCTTGTTGCCGCGCAGGCGGTAGCGCGGGCCGAGCGGATCGTCCTGATCTTCCAGCGTGGCGCGCGTGGTGATGTCGCTCAAGGACGAGCCGGCCTGCGGCTCGCTCAAACACATGGTGCCGGCCCAGCGGCCGTTGAATTCGTTGGCGGCGAACACCTGCTTCTGCAACTCGGTGCCGTGCACCATCAGCAGGTTGGCGTTGCCCACCGTGAGCAGGTTGGAGCCGATGCTGATCGACGCCTTGCCGAAGAAGGCGTTGGCGGCCGCTTCGATGACGTACGGCAATTGCATGCCGCCGTGCTCGTAATCCTGCGCGGCGGCCAGCATGCCGGATTCGGCATAGGCGGCGCGAGCGTCGTGCGTGGCCTGCGGCAGCACCACGCGCAGGCTGCCATCGGGCTCGGTCACCGTGCGCGGCTCTTCGGTATCGACCAGGCGGTTGAACGGCGCGTACTTCTCGCGCGCGATGCGCTCGCAGGTTTCCATCACCGCGTCGAAGGTCTCGCGCGAATGTTCGGCAAAGCGCGGGCGCTGCGTGAGCGTCGGCGCGTCGAGCCAGTCGTAAAGCAGAAAGTCGAGGGTCTGGCGCAGGTTCATCGTCTACCGGTTTTGAGAACAACAGCCGAACAGCCAAACAGCCGGACGCAGAGGACGCCAAGGTTTCGCAGAGAACGCAGAAAAACCACTTCCAGATGGGGTGTGGGAAACCAAAGGCGTTCGTAGGACTCTTCGGTTTTCTCTGCGTCCTCTGCGAGCTTTTGCGCCCTCTGCGTCCGGCTGTTGGGTGGTTAGATCACAGCACTTCGAAGATGCCCGCAGCGCCCATGCCGCCGCCGATGCACATCGTCACGGCAACCTTCTTGGCGCCGCGGCGCTTGCCTTCGATGAGCGCGTGGCCCGTCAGGCGCTGACCGCTCACGCCGTAGGGGTGGCCCAGGGCGATGGCGCCGCCGTTCACGTTCAGCTTGTCGGCCGGGATGCCCAGCTTGTCGCGGCAGTACAGCACCTGCACGGCGAAGGCTTCGTTCAGCTCCCACAGGTCGATGTCGTTGACCGTGAGGCCCAGCTTCTTGAGCACCTTGGGCACGGCGAACACCGGGCCGATGCCCATCTCGTCGGGCTCGCAGCCGGCGACAGCGAAGCCGAGGAAGCGGCCCAGCGGCATCAGGCCCTTCTTGCTGGCGTACTCCTCGCTCACCAGCACGCAGGCGCCCGCGCCGTCGCTGAACTGGCTGGCGTTGCCGGCGCTGATGACGCCACCGGGCAGCGCCGAACGGATGCCGGCGATGCCTTCCTTGGTGGTGCCTTCGCGCGTGCCCTCGTCCTTGCTCACCGTCACTTCCTTGGTGCGCAGGCCCATCACCGGGTCGGCCACGCCGGCGGTGACGGTGATGGGGGCGATCTCGTCGTCGAACTTGCCGGCGGCCTGCGCGGCGCAGGCCTTCTGCTGGCTGGCGGCGCCGTATTCGTCCATGGCGTCGCGGCCGATGTTGTAGCGCTTGGCCACCTGCTCGGCGGTCTGCAGCATGCTCCAGTAGATCTCGGGCTTCTTGGCCACCAGGTTCGGGTCCTGGATCATGTGCAGGTTCATCTCCTGCTGCACGCACGAGATGCTTTCGACACCGCCGGCCACGAACACATCGGCCTCGCCGGCGATGATGCGCTGCGCGGCCAGCGCGATGGTCTGCAGGCCCGACGAGCAGAAGCGGTTCACCGTCATGCCCGAGGTGGTGATGGGGCAGTCGGCCATCAGCGCGATCTGGCGCGCGATGTTCATGCCGGTGGCGCCTTCCGGGTTGGCGCAGCCCATGATGACGTCGTCCACCTCGGCGGCGTCGATGCCGGCGCGCTGGATGGCGTGCTTGACGGCATGGCCGCCCAGCGTGGCGCCATGGGTCATGTTGAAGGAACCCTTCCAGCTCTTGGCAAGGGGCGTGCGGGCGGTGGAAACGATAACGGCCGAGGTCATTGCAATACTCCTGTATTTATAGCTGCTTGCGCTTGTGTATCAATGGCTGAAGCCGTATTTAGTTGAAAGTCTTGCCTTCGGCGACCAGCTTGGCCAGCAACGGCGCGGGTTGCCAGAACTTGGCGTCGTCGTTGGGGTTGCGGGCAAAGCGCTTCATGCTTTCGGCCACGTTGAACAGGCCCATCTGGTCGGCGTACTTCATGGGGCCGCCGCGCCAGATCGGGAAGCCGTACCCCGTCAGGTACACCATGTCGAGGTCGCTGGCCTTGCTGGCGATGCCGTCCTCGACGATGCGCGCGCCTTCGTTGACGAGTGAATACACCAGGCGCTCGACGATCTCCTGATCGCTGATCTTGCGCGGCGTGATGCCCTGATCCTTGCGGTGCTTCTCGACCATCTCCTCGACCAGCTTGGACGGGATGGCGTCGCGCTTGCCGGGCTGGTAGTCGTACCAGCCGGCGCCGGTCTTCTGGCCGTAGCGGCCCATCTCGCACAGCAGGTCGGCGGTCTTGCTGTACTTCATGTCGGGCTTCTCGACATAGCGGCGCTTGCGGATGGCCCAGCCGATGTCGTTGCCGGCCAGGTCGCCCATGCGGAACGGGCCCATGGCGAAGCCGAACTTCTCGATCGCCTTGTCGACCTGTTGCGGCGTGGCGCCCTCCTCCAGCAAAAAGCCGGCCTGACGGCTGTACTGCTCGATCATGCGGTTGCCGATGAAGCCGTCGCACACGCCCGAAACCACGGCGGTCTTCCTGATCTTCTTGGCAATGGCCATCACGGTGGCCAGCACGTCCTTGGCGGTCTTGGCGCCGCGCACCACCTCCAGCAGCTTCATCACGTTGGCCGGACTGAAGAAGTGCATGCCGACCACGTCCTGCGGGCGCTTGGTGAAGGCGGCGATCTTGTCGACGTCGAGCGTGGAGGTGTTGCTGGCCAGGATGGCACCGGGCTTCATCACCTCGTCGAGCTTCTTGAACACCTGCTCCTTCACGCCCATTTCCTCGAACACGGCCTCGATCACCAGATCGGCATCGGCGATGTCCTCGTACTTCAGCGTGGGCGTGAGCAGGGCCACGCGCTGCTCGTACTTGTCCTGCTTCAGCTTGCCGCGCTTGACCTGCGACTCGTAGTTCTTGCGGATGGTGGCCAGGCCGCGGTCCAGCGCTTCCTGCTTGGTCTCGAGGATCGTCACCGGAATGCCGGCGTTGAGGAAGTTCATCGAGATGCCGCCGCCCATGGTGCCGGCGCCGATGACGGCCACCTTGTTCACGGCGCGCGGCTTCACGTCGCTGCCTACGTCCGGGATCTTGCTGGCAGCGCGCTCGGCGGCGAAGATGTGGCGCAGCGCCTTGCACTCGGGCGTCTGCATCAGGTTGATGAAGATCTCGCGCTCTTTCGCCAGCGCGTCGTCGAACTTCAGCTTGGTGGCGTTTTCGACCGCGTCCACGCACTTCTCGGGCGCGGGAAGTTCTTGGCCATGCCTCGCACCATGTTGCGCGCGAACTGGAAGTACGCCGGCCCCTGCGGGTGTTTGCACGGCAGATGGCGCACCAGCGGCAGCTCGCCACCCTTGGCGGCCACTTCCTGGCGAAGGCAATGGCCTCGTCGAGCAGCGACTCGGGCGACGCCGCCATCTTGTCGAACAGCTTCTGGCCCGGCAGACCGGCCAGCACTTCGCTGTTCACCGGGTCGCCCTTGACGATCATGTTCAGCGCCGTCTCGGCGCCCAGCACGCGCGGCAGGCGCACGGTGCCGCCGGCGCCGGGAATCAGGCCCAGCTTGACCTCGGGCAGCGCGATCTTGGCGCCCGGTGCGGCGATGCGGTAGTGCGCGCCCAGCGCCAACTCCAGCCCGCCGCCCATGGCGACGGAATGCACGGCGGCGACCACGGGCTTCTGTGAATTCTCGACCGCGGTGATGACCGACAGCAGGATCGGCTCCTGCATGGCCCTGGGCGAGTTGAATTCCTGATGTCGGCACCGCCCGAGAAGGCCTTGCCCGCGCCGGTGAGCACGATGGCCTTCACCGCCGGATCGGCGTTGGCCTTTTCCAGCCCGTTGGTGATGCCCACGCGCGTCTCGTAGCCGAGGCCGTTGACGGGAGGGTTGTTCATGGAGATGACGGCGACGTCACCTTGGACCTTGTATTCGGCGGTCATGGGCAATGGCTCCTGCTTGTTGTGAGGCGCGGATCAGGCCTGATCCGCGCGCGGATAACCCGTGCATTTTGGAAGATGACGGGGCGTTGCTGCAAACAGTCTTGTCGCCGCAGGGACAAAGGGTAACGCGGCGGGCCGCAACGACCGCTGCGCTGGCGCGCCCGGCGCTGCGACCGGGCGTGACGGCGCGACCGATGCGGGCCGAAGCCGAGGCAGTGCATTTCAAGCAAAAACAGGCCGCAGCGCTTATGTGGCAAGCGCCGGCAGCTATCAATAATCAAGCAAGCAGGTGCCAGGCCAACCGCCTCACACCTCCAGCCACTCCTTGCGCGTGGCCGCGTCGGCGCGCAGCTGATCGGGCGTGCCGTCGAACACGATGCTGCCGTGGCCCATCACCAGCGCGCGGTCGGAGATCTGCATGGCGATGGTCAGCTTCTGCTCGATCAGCAGCACCGAGATGCCGCGCGCCTTCAGTTTCTGGAGGTATTCGCCCACCAGCTCGACGATCTTGGGCGCCAGGCCCTCGGTCGGCTCGTCGATGATGATGAGGTCGGGGTCGCCCATCAGCGTGCGGCACAGCGTCAGCATCTGCTGCTCGCCGCCCGACATCACGCCCGCCTCGGTGTGCTCGCGCTCCTTCAGGCGCGGGAACATGGCGTATATGTCGTCGAAGCTCCAGCGGCTGTTCTTGCCCGCGCCCTTCTGCCCCAGCAGCAGGTTCTGGTGCACCGTGAGCTTGGGAAACACCTCGCGCGCCTCGGGCACGTAGCCCAGGCCCATGTGCGCGATCTCGTAGGTCTTGCGGCCGCGGATGCTGCGGCCCTTCCATTCGATCGAACCCTCGCAGTGCACCATGCCCATGATGGCCTTGGCGGTGGTGGAACGGCCCGAGCCGTTGCGCCCCAGCAGGGCCACGATCTCGCCCGGCCGGACGTCGAAGTTGACGCCGTGCAGCACATGGCTCTTGCCGTAGTAGGCGTGCAGGTTGTGCACGTGAAGCATGTTGTCGCTCATCTCAGTGTCCCGCCGCCTGCGCGTCCGCCACGGACGAACCCAGATACGCCTCCTGCACGCGCTGGTTGGCGCGCACGGCCTCGGGCGTGTCGAAGGCGATCACCTCGCCATACACCACCACGGCGATCTTGTCGGCCAGGCCGAACACCACGCCCATGTCGTGCTCCACGGTCAGCAGCGTCTTGCCTTCGGTCACCTGGCGGATCATCTCGATGAAGTGCTTGGTTTCGGCGGCTCATGCCGGCCGTGGGCTCGTCCAGCAGGATCACGTCGGCACCGCCGGCAATGGTCACGCCGATCTCCAGTGCGCGCTGCTCGGCATACGGCAGGTTCACGGCCAGCACGTCGCGCTTGCCCTGCAGCTGGATCATGCGCAGCAGTTCCTCGGCGCGCGCGTTGGCATCGTGCAGCCGCGACAGGAAGCGCATGAACGTGTAGCGGTAGCCCATCGTCCACAGCAGCGCGCAGCGCAGGTTCTCGAACACGCTGAGCTTGGGGAACACGTTGGTGATCTGGAAGCTGCGCGCCAGGCCCATGCGGTTGATCTCGTACGGCTTCTTGCCGTCGATGCGCTGGCCGTTCAGCAGCACCTCGCCGCTGGAGGGCGTGAGGCGCCCGCTGATCAGGTTGAACAGCGTGGACTTGCCGGCGCCGTTGGGGCCGATGATGGCCACGCGCTCGCCCGGGCGCACCGCCAGGTTGGCGCCGCGGATGATCTCGGTCTTGCCGAAGCTCTTGCGCAGGTCGCGCAGTTCGATCGCGTAGTCGGATGCAGATGTCACGGCGTTCATGCGGCCGCCTCCTGCGCGCGCTTGTTTTCTTCCTCGATCTCGGTCTGCACCACGCTCCACTCGCGGGCGTAGCGGCGGCGCGCCCATTCCAGCGCCAGGGCGCCGGCCACGAACAGGATGCCGGAGATCAGCCAGTGCGCCATGTCCTTGGCGTGCAGCGTCATGCCGAAGAAGTGCACTTCGTCGCTCATCGAGCCCAGCTGCAGGTTGTAGATCATCTCGATCAGCGCGCCGGCGCCGGCCAGCGTCACCACGCCGGCGAACAGCATCAGCGCCAGGCTGGGCGCAATGCGGCCGAACTTGCCGCGCGCCGCCACCTGCACGTTCATCATGATCAGGCTGGCAATGCCGCCGGGGGCATACATCACCATGAACACGAAGATCAGGCCCAGGTACAGCAGCCAGGCCTTGGTCAGCTCCGACAGCAGCACGAAGGCGATCACCATCAGCACGGCGCCGATGATGGGGCCGAAAAAGACGGTGGCGCCCCCAGGAAGGTGAACAGAAGGTAGGCGCCCGAGCGGTTGGCGCCCACCACCTCGGCCGTGACCAGCTCGAAGTGCAGCGCCGCCAGGCCGCCCGAGATGCCGGCGAAGAAGCCGGCGATGATGAACGCCAGGTAGCGCACGTTCTGGCTGCTGTAGCCGATGAACTCCACCCGCTCGGGGTTGTCGCGCACCGCGTTCAGCATGCGGCCCAGCGGCGTCTGCGTGAACGCGTACATGAGCAGCACGCACACGAAGGTGTAGATGGCGATCAGGTAGTACAGCTGCCGCGCCGGGCCGTAGGTGATGCCCATGACAGGCTCGCCCACCACGCGGTCGCCCGACACGCCGGCCTCGCCGCCGAAGAACTCCGGGATCATCAGCGACATGGCGAACACCAGTTCGCCGATGCCGAGCGTGATCATGGCGAAGGTGGTGCCGGACTTCTTGGTCGTCACGTAACCCAGCAGGATGGCGAAGAACAGGCCGGCCAGCCCCCACCAGCGGCAGCAGGCTGACCGGGATGTGCCAGCGCCCGGCGGCAACGGCATTGAGCACGTGGATGACCACGAACGAGCCCAGGCCGGTGTACACGGCGTGCCCGAAGCTGAGCATGCCGCCCTGCCCCAGCAGGATGTTGTAGGACAGGCAGGCGATGATGGCGATGCCCATCTGCGCCAGCATGGTGATGGACAGGTTGCTGGTGAACAGCAGCGGCGCCACGATCAGCACGAGCGCGAAGCCGCCCCAGATCAGCAGGCGGGCGGTGCTGAGCCGCGCGGGCACGGCAGGCAATGTGGAGGTGTTCATGGTTCAGGTCTCCCGTGCGCCCAGCAGTCCGCGCGGGCGGAAGATCAGGATCAGCACCAGGAACAGGTACGGCAGGATCGGCGCCACCTGCGACACCGTGAGCTTGACGAGCGAGTTCTCGCGCGCCGCATCGCTGAGCTGGATGCCCAGTTGCCCCGCCAGGGTGATGAGCGAATAGTCGAAGGCCACGGCGAAGGTCTGGATCACGCCGATCAGGATCGAGGCCACGAAGGCGCCGGCCAGCGAGCCCATGCCGCCGACCACCACCACCACGAAGATGATGGCGCCTACGGTGGCCGCCATGGCCGGCTCGGTGACGAAGGTGCTGCCGCCGATGACGCCGGCCAGCGCCGCCAGCCCGGTGCCGGCGCCGAACACCAGCATGAACACCCGTGGCACGTTGTGCCCCAGTGCTTCCACCATCTCGGGGTGCGTCAGCGCGGCCTGGATGATGTAGCCGATGCGCGTGCGCGTGAGCAGCAGCCAGATGCCGACCAGCATGAGCACGGCCACCACCATCATCAGCGCCCGCGTGGCCGGGAACGGCGAGCACACCACGCGCACCGCGGCGTCGGCCGCGCGGCAGGCGCCGTCGGGCGCCGCGCCCCAGACGAAGCGCATGCCTTCGACCGAATGGTTGATCAGCGTGAAGGCCGGGCCGCGCAGCACCTCGGGCGGCCGGAAGTCGACCGCCGGGCGGCCCCAGATGAGCTGCACCACCTCGAGAAGGATGTACGACAGGCCGAAGGTGACCAGCAGCTCCGGCACATGCCCGAACTTGTGCACCTTGCGCAGGCTGTACTTCTCGAACAGCGCGCCCAGGATGGCGACCAGGATGGGCGACAGCACCAGCGCCGGCCAGAAGCCGATGACGCCCGCCAGCGTGTAGCCGATGTAGGCGCCCACCATGTAGAAGCTGGCGTGCGCGAAATTCAGCACGCCCATCATGCTGAAGATCAGCGTCAGACCCGAGCTGAGCATGAACAGCAACAACCCATAGCTCAGGCCGTTGAGCATGGAGATGATGAAGAACTCCATCGATCGAACCCTTGGTTGATGATCCCGAAACCAGCCTGCTGGACAGGCCGTCAGCGCCGAAACCCGTTGCGGGTGCGGCGTGATTGCATACTCCCCTTGTGCCTGCCCGCCAGCGCCCGTCAATCAAGCGCTGGAGGCAGATACCCCTATAAGCCCGTAAAGGCTGTCCCTGCTGACGCTTCGAGCCCGGCGGCGGGCACGGTGCGCGCGGGCTCGCGCACGGCCGGCATGGCGCCGGCCGGTGGGCAGGGCACGCAGCCCCCGCGCGAAGCGCCTCATGCGCCGGGACCGTCCCCGCTCAGGACGGGCGCTTCATGGCGCACGAGGTGGGCGTGCTGGAGACGTAGTTCGGATACTCGGCCACCGGCACCAGGGTCATGCCGGTGTTCTCCGGGCTGTAGGCGTGCTTGGCATCGGCCTTCTGCCAGCGGGTGATGTACAGCGGCTGCTGCAGCTGGTGGTCGGCCTTGCGCATCTCGACCTCGCCACTGAAGCTCTTGTACTTCAGGCCCTCGAAGGCCTTGGCCACCTTGACCGGGTCGGTCGACTTGGCGTTGGCCATGGCCTGGCTCAGGCCGCTGAACGCGTGCGCCACGGCGCCGGTGAAGAAGTCGTCCTTGAACTTGGCCTTGAAGCCCTGCATCCACTTGGCCATCTCACCGGGCATGTGGTAGTGCGAGTAGGCCACCTGATAGACCTTGCCCTCGCCGGTGTTGCCCAGTGCGGTGGGCGTGCCGGTGACGCCGGTGTAATAGGTGAAGAACTTGCCGTCATAGCCACCTTCCTTGGCAGCCTTGATCAGCAGCGCCAGGTCGGACCCCAGTTGCCGGTGATCACCGTGTCGGCACCCGACGCCTTGATCTTGGCCACGTAGGGCGCGAAGTCGCGCACCTGGCCCAGCGGGTGCAGGTCTTCGCCCACGATCTGCACGTCGGGACGCTTGCGCGCCAGGCCTTCCTTGGCGAACTTGGCGACCTGGTGGCCGTGCGAATAGTTCTGGTTCAGCAGAAAGACCTTGTGAACGTCCTTCTGGTCCTTCATGAAAGTCGTCAGCGCTTCCATCTTCATTGTCGTGTCGGCGTCGAAGCGGAAGTGCCAGTAGTTGCACTTGCTGTTGGTGAAGTCGGGGTCGACCGCGGCGTAGTTCAGCAGCATGACCTCCTTGCCCGGGTTGCGGTCGTTGTGCTTGGAGATGCCGTCCACCAACGCCGCCAGCACCGCCGAGCCATTGCCCTGTGCCACGTAGCGGATGCCCTGGTCGATGGCGGCCTTGAGC